>JAJTHJ010000373.1 GCA_021298875.1 Burkholderiales bacterium
GCCGCATTGGCTACTGTCGGCGCGAGCAGCACCAACAACAGCAACACGGCAAGCAGTGCGAGTGCTGCACCGTCCAGCAGGCTGTGCCGCCGGCGCGCGGCGCGTCGCCCCCAGGCGCGCGCGGACAGCAGCGGGTGGGCGAGGCGATTCATCGCACCGTTCCCGGTGCGCCGGCGCCAAGCGCCGCGGTGGCGACCCAGTCGGCCACCGGATCGCCGAGCGCCCGCAACAGCGGCGGCGATGCGTGCGTCTGCAACACCCAGAGCGCGGCCGCCAGCGGCAACACCAGCGCACCGCCGATGGCCACCGCCCGCAGCGCGCAGCCGCCGCAGAGGATCGCGCGATCGAGCCGCTCCATGGCTGCCTCAATGCTTCGCTTTGGGCGCACCGGCCAGCAGCAGCGGCTCGGCGTCCGGATGCGCGTCCCAGGGCAGGCCAGCGGCTTTCCAGCCGCCGTGCCGAACACCATGCGCGTCGGCCACACCTTCCATGCCCCCGGCGACGACCCACACGCGACGGAAACCGGCCGCCTGCAACACATGGGCCGCGCGCTGGGCGCGCACACCGGCATTGCACAGCAGCGCCACCGGCGTGCGCTCGTTGCCGCCGCGTGCGGCCACGTCGGCGCGCACCTGTTGCACGAAGGCCGACAGGCGCGCCAGCGACCACGGCACGATGAAGTCCACGTCGGTCGCGGTGCCGTCGGTTTCCACCTCCTCGGCCGGCCGCACGTCGATCAGCACCAGCGCCTGCGGCTGCGCGAGCTTCAGCGCATGCGCGGTGGCCGGCGCGATCTGCCGCACGCCGGAGCAGCGCAGCGCCGCGGCGGCCGCGAGCGGCGACGGGCACTCTTCCACGGTCGGGTCTTTGGCCCAGGCCGGCGCCGCCACCGTAACGGCCGCCGCCAGCAAAACTGCAAGTGCGTTGCGCTTCATCGCGATCCTCCTCGCCGAGGCAGGGTGTCTTCGATGCCTACCTTCGTTAACGAAATTGGCCATGCGAAACACTCATCGGACGGACTACTGCCGAAAATTCACGCGGTCTCGGCCGAACGGCGTAGCCCAGTTACGCGATGGCGCTCAGCCCGCCGACTGGCCGAGCCAGATCGTCAGGCTGGAGTCGTCGAATTCGTCGCGGCCGGAGTTCGGCGCCGCCACGGGCGCGACCGGTGCGACGGCTGCTGCGTCGGCATCGTTGGCGCTCGCCGCGGGGACGACCGCCTGCTCGAATGTCGGATCGATACTCGCGGGCAGCTCCGTCGACACGGGCGCCGGATGCCAGCCGCCGAAGGCCATGCCAATGGCCAGCGCGCCTATCGCGGTGGCGCCGCTCGCGCGCAACAGCGCGGGCGAGCGCGGCGAAGACGAGGTGTTCGCAGTAGTGCGAGTGTTGTTGGCGTTCATTTTCGACTCCCTGGTTGAAACCGGCGGCTGCCGGTGTGAACGAACGATGGGGGGGACGAACCCACGGATTGCCCACGGATACAGCGCAGGAACTCCCATTTGTCCGTCGGTACCGCCGATGGGCGATGCCTTGCGGCGCGGCGCCGCCGGCCATGCGGGATCGCCTGGGGCGCAGAGCGACCGGGGCCGGTTCATCTTCGCTGCCGAGCCGCTACGTGGCGTCAACGACGCGCTGTCGAGGCGCTGCCGGTGCCCACCCGCGGGCGCGATGACTGCGCGCTGCTTTACGCCGGCCTCTCGCAAGCCGAGATCGCCGAAAAACTCTCCATCGCCGCCAGCACCGTGGCCGACCACATCAAGCGCAGCTACACGCGGTTGGACGTGCACTCGGCGCGCGAGCTGGCGCAGCGGATCGGCCGGGCGGCGGCAAGTCAGGCATAGCCATGTCGAAACATCGGCCCGCCGATCCCTCGTAGGCCGGGATCGCAGCCGGCGGTTGCGCTATCCGTGGGTTATCCGTGGGCGTGACGTGGTTAGCGTCGCGCGATGGTCGACTCCGCGCGATTGACGCCTTCGGCTGCGCTGCACTACGCTGCCGCGCCTTCGCGCCTACGCGGCTCCGTTCGCGTACCGATGCCGTCACCCGCCGTCGAAGCCGCCAAATTTCTCGCGCCCACGACGGCCGCGGCCTTGCCGCGGCCGGAGTTGCTGGCGCGCCTGGCGGCAGCGGGCAGCGCGGCCAAGTGGGTCACCGCGCCCTCCGGGGCCGGCAAATCCACGCTCGCGGCGCTCTACGCCGAAGCCGACGGCCGCACGCCGCTCTGGTATCGCCTCGACGAGCGCGACGCCGACCCGGCCTTCTTTTTCCGCACATTGGCGTCGCGGCTGGCGCGCGTCGTCGCGCCCGCGCCCAAACTGCCGGCGTTTGCCGACGCCGACCGCGGTCGCGAAACGCTGTTCGCCCGCCGCTACTTCCGCGCGCTGGCGGCAGCGGCGCCGGCGACCCTGATCGTGTTCGACGACGCGCAGGAGATCGCCGACAGCGCCGTCCCCGCGTGGTTGGCCGAGGCCGTGGCTGTGTGCCTACCACCGCTGGAACTCGTACTCCTGAGCCAGACCGCACCGCCCGCCGCGCTGTACGACGCCCTGATGGCGCAGCGCCTGACCGAGCTGACCGATCTGGACTTGCGCTTCAGCGCCACGGAATGCGCACGGGTCGGCCAGCGGCTGGGGCTGGCGCGCGCCGACGGAGAGATGCTCGCCGCGTTAAGCGGCGGCCACGCGGGTGCGTTGGTGCTGGCCTGCGGGCTGCTGCGCGGCGCGCCCGCCACGCGGGCGGAACCCGCGGCCGTCGCCGATAAAGTCCACGGCCATCTGTTGCAGAAGGTCGTCGCGCGCCTGACGCCGACCGAACGCGAGGTACTGCACGTCGGCTGCGTGCTGCCGGAACTGCGCCCCGACTGGCTCGATGCGCTGCTGCCGGCGCTCGATGTTGGCGCTGCCCTGCAGGGCCTGACGCGGCAGGGGCTGCTGCTACGGCACGACGGTGCCGACGGGCCGCTGTACACGATGCACGCCCTGGTGCGCCAAGGCGCACGCAAGCACTTTCTTGCCCAGGATGCGCAGGCAGCAACCGGCGTCGAGCGGCGCTGCGCGCTACTGCTGGACGCGCTGCGGCGCCATGACGACGCTTTCGCCCTGTGGCTCGATCTCGATGACCACGACGCCGCCTTCGATGCGCTCGAACGGCTTGCCCAGGACTGTGCCCGTGCACGTCAGGCCACGCGGCTCATACAGGCGCTGGCGCGCGTACCGGCCGAGCGCATCCCGGCGCGGCCACTGTTGTCTTTCTGGGCGGGCCAGTGCCTGCTCGGCGTCGATAGCGATGCGGCGCGCGAGTGGTTTGTGCGCGCCTATCGCGGCTTTGAGGAGATCGGCGATGCCGAGGGTGCCGCGCTTGCTGCCGCCAGCCTGCTGTGTCTGGCGGACGTTTTCGAGGACGACAATCGGCAGCTTCCCGCCTGGCTCGAAGCCTTCGGCCGCTGGCGCAAGGTCTTTGATCTGGGCGAGTCGATGCCGCTGCGCGGCGTCTACCTGCTGGGCATCGTTTGCGAGGCGAATAATGCTGATGCTGGGGCGCTGGCGGGTACCCCGATCGCGGCAGCACTGGACGCGCTGACCGCGTTGGTCGACCGTGAAGAGGCCTGGCCCTCGCGCGACCTCGCGCTGGCCGCGGCCCGCACGGTGGTGGACCATGTGTTTACGTACGACAGCTTCGAGCGCACCTTTCACTATGAGCGGCGCTTGCGCCACCTCGTAGACGATCCCGGCGCGGCACCGTTGTTGCAGGCCAGTTGGTGGCTGCAAGTCGGTCTGGTTCACTTGGCAACGGGCGACTTGGCGAGCGCACAAAATGCCGTCGAGCAGTTGCGAGCGCTGATCGAGCAAAACGATCTGCGCGCCATGCGTGTCGGGTTGACGCGGCTGGACGTGGGCGTCGCGCTGCGTGCCCGACAGCTACCGGTCGCCGAGCGCGCGCTTGCTGAGGCCGAACGTTTCCTACCCAACCCAAGCGCCGACGATCTCGCGAAGATCCTGCGTCTCGGCGTGCGCGTGCGCTTGGCGCAGCGGCGCTACCCCGAGGCACTGCACCGGGCCGAGGCCGCGCTGGCCGCGGCACACGAGGCCGGATTGCGCGGCGCGCCCAGTGTGCTGTTCGAAGTCGATCTTGCCTACGCGCTTGCGGCCAACCAGCGGGGTATCGAAGGCGCCGAGCGCCTCGAGACGCTGATGCCGCTACTCGGCCCAGTGCAACGGGATGTGGCACAGGCGATCGCACTCTCCTTGCGCGCAGCAGCCGTCCGGCCACCCGACCGCGAAGCGCTGCGGAACGCGCTGGCCCTTGCGCGTAAGACTGAACTCACGTCATTGCTCAACCCCCTGCCGGATCAATGCGCGGAACTCTGCGCTGCGGCGCTCACCGCAGACATCGAACCCGACTTCGTGCGTACGCTGATTGCCGCGCAGCAACTGGCGCCGCCGCCTGCCGCCGACGAGCACTGGCCCTGGCCGGTGCGGATCTGGACCCTCGGCGGCTTCCGGCTCGAAGTCGATGGCCAACCCTACCGGCCCGAGCGCAAGGCGCAGGACCGGCCGCTGGAACTGCTCAAACTGCTGCTCGCGTGCAGGGCGCAGGATCAGCCCGCGCCGGCCAAGACCTGGCTCGCCGAGCGGCTGTGGCCCGAGGCCGACGCCGACAGCGCACGCAAGGCGCTCGACATGACGATCAGCCGGCTGCGCCGCCTGCTCGGCGGCGACGAGCGGCTCGAGTCCGCCGACGGCGGCGTGCAACTGACGCAAGCGCAGGTCTGGTCCGATGTTCGGCAGGTGCTGACGGCCACGGCCGAGCTGGGCGCGCTGCGCGCTGCCCGCATGCGCGGTGCCGCCGTCGGCAACGCCGGCGCGGCGCTCAGCCGGCTGATCGCCGCCTACAAAGGCGAGTTTCTCCCCGGCGGCGAGGAGCCGCCTTGGCTGCTCGCCGCGCGCGCGCGCCTGGGCAAGGCATTCA
>JAJTHJ010000132.1 GCA_021298875.1 Burkholderiales bacterium
AACGTTACAGTTCCGCATGCCCCGCCGCTCCCGCGTCCACCTCGACGGTGTCCCGCTGCACATCGTCCAGCGCGGCCACAACCGCGAGCCGTGCTTTTTCGCCGAGGAAGATTACTCCTGTTATCTGCACTGGCTTGGTGTGGCGCTGAAGCAGGCCGGCTGCGCCTTGCACGCCTATGCGCTGATGACCAACCATGTGCACCTGCTGCTGACGCCGCGGCGCGCGGCGGCGGTGCCGCGGCTCGTTATCGCGCTGGGCCGCCGTTATGTGCAGTACATCAATCGCAGCTACCGACGCACCGGCACGCTATGGGACAGCCGCTATAGATCCTCGGCGATCCAAGCTGAGACCTACCTGCTCGCCTGGCAGCGCTACATCGAGTTGAACCCGGTGCGGGCGGCGATGGTGGACGATCCGGCGCATTACCGCTGGACGAGCTACCGGGCCAACGCGCTGGGGCAGGCAAGCGAGGGGCTGACACCGCACCCGCTGTATTTGGCGCTGGGGCCGGATGCCGACGAACGGCAGGCGGCGTACCGGGCGCTGTTCCGCGCGCAACTGGACGCGGCGGCGATCGACGATCTGCGGCTGGCGTTGAACCAGAACCAGCCGGTGGGCAATGCGCGCTTCCTCGCCCGGATCGCGCGGGCGATGGGCGAGCGGCGCGAGGCCCGCCCGCGCGGGCGGCCTCGCGCCGAGGGGAAGTCCGCGGTCGGGAGCGAGGGGCAAACCGAATTGGCGTTGTAAGCGGCAAACAGCGTCTCGCGCGCCGCGGGTCGTCGCCCAACGAGTCGCTTGGGGCGCCACCGAAACATGCCAATACTTGGCACAATCGTGCTAACTTCTGGCCATGTCGATCGCTGCCGCCCTCTTCTCAGACAGCCAGACCCGGCTGTTCCGCTGGCTATTCGGCCAACCGGAGCGCGCGTTTCACTTGAGCGAGTTGCGGCGCCTGACCGGTCTGGGCAGCGCCTCGTTGCAACGGGAGCTGAATCGGCTGGCCGACGCGGGGCTGGTGCATTCGGAGCGCACCGGCAATCTGCGCCGCTTTCGGGCCAACGTCCAAAGCCCGGTGGCGGCCGAACTCGTGGCGCTCACGCGCAAGACGCTCGGGCCCGAAGTGTCGTTGCGCGAGGCGCTGCGGCCGCTGGTGCCGCGCTTGCAGGCGGCGTGGCTGTACGGCTCGGTGGCAAAGCAGACCGACACGGCGGCAAGCGACATCGACGTGATGCTCGTGGGCAAGGACTTGCCGCTGGCCGACGTGCTGGAGGTGCTGCTGCCGCTGGAGGCGCAGTTGGGCCGCAAGATCAACCCGACCTGCTACACGCCGCGGGAGTTTGCGCGGCGGCGCGCGGAGCCGGATTCGTTTGTCGCGCGTGTGCTGGCGCAACCCACCGTCCTGCTGATCGGAGAGACGGGTGCCGCCGGTTGAACTGGACAACCTTGCGCGGATCGGCCAACTGAAGGCCGAGCCGCGCAACGACGCCGAGATCGCGCGCCTGCTGGCCATGGCGCGCACGCGCTTGGCCGATGCGCGGCTGCGGGGCTTGTCTCTCGAAGGCCGCTTCACCAGCGCGTACAACGCCGCGCACGCGGCAGCGCTGGCCGCGTTGCGCTGGCATGGCTACCGCAGCGAGAACCGCTTTACGGTGTTCCAGTGCCTGCATCACACCCTGGGTTGGCCGGCGCCGCGCTGGCGCGTGCTGGATGCCGCGCACCGCAAGCGCAACCTCGCCGAGTACGAGGGCCATCTGGATGTCGCGGAGTCCGCGGTCGCCGAGCTTTGCGCGCTGGCCGCGGAGTTGATCGCAGAGGCCGATAGGCTGGGCGGCGCGCGGCCACGCTGATGCGTGCCGCTGCCACAATCGCACCTCTTTCGTTAACGGCTTCCACCATGCCCGCCCTGCACCCCTTCCACCTCGCCTTCCCCGTCACCTCACTCGCTCACGCGCGCCGCTTTTACGGCGAGTTGCTTGGCTGCCCCGAGGGGCGCTCCTCGGACGAGTGGGTGGACTTCGATTTCTACGGCCACCAGATCGTCGCCCACCTGTCGCCCGGCGAGGCCGGCCACCGCGCGACAAGCAGCGTAGATGGCGACGCGGTGCCGGTGCGGCACTTTGGCGTGGTGCTGTCCATGGCAGAGTGGGGGCCGCTCGCCGACAAGCTGCGCGCCGCGGGCGTGCGCTTCGTGATCGAGCCGCACATCCGCTTCAAGGGCGAGGTCGGCGAGCAGGCGACGATGTTCTTCCTCGACCCCTGCGGCAACGCGCTGGAGTTCAAGGCCTTTGCCGACCCGGCGCGGCTCTTTGCCAAATAGGCGCCCGCGTTATCCTTGCCGCCAATCCGAGGAGTACACGCCGATGAGCGCCAAACACGCCAACCTGTTGCGCGAGATTTTTCACGATCCGGTCAGCACCAGCATCCAATGGCGCGAGATCGAATCGCTGTTGAAGCACCTGGGCGCGGACATGGAAGCGCTGGCCGGCACCCGCGTGCGGGTGAAGTTGAACGGCGCCGAAGGCTCGCTGCACCGCCCGCACAAGGGCGGCACGCTCGACCGCAGCTCGGTACAGCATCTGCGCGACTTTCTCAGCCGCGCCAAGAGCACGCCGTCGCAGTACGACGCGTCGAGAGAGTGAGCGCGAGGACGACGCGCTTGGCGCGGGCTATGGACTGCGCGCAGGGATAAGCGGCGGCGGAACGACGCTCAGCCCGCGAGCCGCGCCGCCACCACCCCCGCGGCAAGCAGGGCGGCGTAGGCAAGTTCCAGCTTGAAGGTGCGCACGAGAATGCGGTTGAACGGCAGCCCCGGCGCGCAGCCGATGAAGTCGCGCCGAAGCCGAAGCGCCTTGGGCAACAGCGCCAGCGGCGCCAGCGGCCAGGGACTGCCGAGCAGCCAGGCGATCGGCAGCAACAGCGCAAACGCGCCAACCACCGACAGGCCGTACATCGCCTGCGACACTGCCGAGCCGAACACCACGGCAAAGGTGCGCCGGCCGACACTGGCATCGTGCTCGATGTCACGATGGTTGTTGACGGCCAGCGCCGCGGCCGCCAGCGCGCCGAGCGCCACCGCCGCCAGCCAGGTGGCGGTGCCGATCTCGCCGGTCAGCAGGTAGTCCGAGCCGACCACCGCAATCACGCCGAAGAAGACAAAGACGACCAGCTCGCCGAACGGCGTGTAGGCGATCGGCCGCGGCCCGCCCATGTAGGCGAGCGCGGCGACGAGCGACCCCAGCCCCATCGCGAGCACCGGCCAGCCGCGCGCGGCCACCAGAGGCAACCCGCAGGCAATGGTGAGCGCCGCGCACAGCCAGATCGCGCGCCGTACCTGCGCCACCGTCAGCCACCCGTTGGCGGTGGCACGGGGCAGCCCGGTGCGGTTGCCCCGCCGCTCGGCGCCGCGCGTGGTGTAGCCGACGTCGTTTTGCAGATTGCTGATCACTTGCAGCAGCACCGCCGCGGCCAGCGCCAGCGCGGCGAGCAGAGCGTCGATGCGCCCGGTGCGCTGCCATGCGAAGGCGGTGCCGACCACCACCGGCGTGTCGCGATCCACCCCCAGCGACTGCACGAGCTGCGACAACTGCTCTGCCGGCAGCAGTTTGCCGGGGTTGTCCTTCGGCCCGCGCCACTGCGGATAAGGCGCCGACTGCGCACCGGCGATGTGGC
>JAJTHJ010000392.1 GCA_021298875.1 Burkholderiales bacterium
CGGGCTTTCTCGTCTTCAACCACCGCACCTACAAGCTGCTGCCGGCGCTCTTCGACGAACTCGGGGTAACCACCGGCAAGAGCGAGATGACTTTCGCGGTCAGCGTCGCGCAGGGTGCGCGCCGGCTGGAGTGGGCCGGCAACAACCTGAACACGGTGTTCGCGCAGCGGCGCAACTTGTTGTCGCCGCGCTTCTGGTCGATGGTGCGCGACATCCTGCGCTTCAACCGCCAAGGCACGGCGATTGCGCTCGGCAACCAACCTGCGGGCAACGAATCGCTCGGCGAGTTTCTCGACCGCGAATGCTATGGCGAACCGTTTCGCCAGTGGTATCTGTTGCCGATGGCCGCGGCGATCTGGTCCTGCCCGATGCGCACGATGCTGGCTTATCCGGTGGCGACCTTTCTGCGCTTCTGCCACAACCACGGCCTGTTGCAAGTGGAAAACCGCCCGCAGTGGTACACGGTGCCCGGAGGTGCGCGCCAGTACGTGCAAAAGATCGCCGCGAAACTCCCCGACGTGCGCGTCGGCGAGCCGGTGCTGGAAGTGCGCCGCACCGACGCCGGCGTGACCGTGCGCAGCGCGAGCGGCACGGAAGTTTTCGACCACGCGGTGCTGGCCTGCCACAGCGACCAATCGCTGCGGATGCTGGCCGACGCCAGCGCGGATGAGCGCAGCATCCTCGCCGCCTGCCGCTACCAGCCCAACCGCACGCTGCTGCACACCGACACGCGGCTGTTGCCGCAAACGCGCGCGGTGTGGTCGGCGTGGAATTACATCAGCGACGGCGGCGACGAGCCCAACGTTTCGGTCACCTATCTGCTGAACAAGCTGCAACCGCTGCCGTTTACGACGCCGCTGATGGTGAGCCTGAACCCGGTGATCGAGCCGCAGCCGGAGAGGGTGATTGCCACCTTCGACTATGCGCACCCGATCTTCGATGCCCCCGCTGTGGCCGCGCAGCAGCGGCTGGCGCAGGTGCAGGGCCGCAACCAAGTCTGGCTCGCCGGCGCGTGGACCGGCTACGGGTTTCACGAGGACGGGTTGAAGTCCGGTCTGGCGGTGGCGGAGGCGCTGGCATCTGCGTCGACGAGCTGAGGCCAGTCGAAAAGGGACCGCGCTCGATTCGTTTTTCGCAACCCGAGCCTCGATGGTCGAGAGCGTCTTGACAACCAACGCGCGGCGGCCGATCAGCCGCCATACCCGCGCAACC
Organism: Burkholderiales bacterium; assembly: GCA_021298875.1. Lineage (GTDB taxonomy): Bacteria > Pseudomonadota > Gammaproteobacteria > Burkholderiales > Burkholderiaceae_F > JAJTHJ01. The sequence goes on from JAJTHJ010000392.1 coordinate 1,213, forward strand.
CGTCCAGATCCTCGATCACGATCGCGCCGTACTCCACCCGCAGCAGCCGCGCCTGCTCCAACGTCTGCAGCGCCTGGTTGACGCGCTGGCGCGAGATGCCGGCCAGGTGGCCGAGCTCTTCTTGCGAGACCTCGATCCGCGCGTCCATGCCGGGATAGAGCACCGGGTTGAAGAGTCCCGCCACGCAGCGCGCCACGCGCGCGTCGGGGTCGTGCAGGCGCTGGCTTTCCAACATGCCGATGAACTGGCCGAGCCGCTCGTTTAACTGCACCAGCAGAAAACGGTTGAAGGGGATGCTGGTGTTCAGCAGCCATTCGAAAGTGCGCCGCGGCATCCGCACCGCGCGCGCGGCGGTGAGGGCCACCACGTCGTAGCGGCGCGGCTCGGTCTTGAGCAGGCTGCCCTCGCCGAACCAGCTGCCCGGCGGCAGGTTGGTGAAGGTGGCGGCGCGCCCGTCGGGCGTGGTCACCGTCATCTTCAACATCCCTTCGAGCACGCCGACCCAGGCATCGACCGGCTCGCCGCGGCGGCACACGTAGCCGCCTTCGGCCACTGCCAGCACTGCGCACTCGGCCGCGCAGCGCTGCAACTGCTCCGCGGCGAGCAGGGCGCCCCAACGGGTGGCGCGCAGTTCTTCTTCGAGTGTCGGGGTCGGCATGGCTGCTGCGGCGCAGCGTCGAAAGTTGCGGCAATTGTCGCGCGAACGACAGCCGCGCACCGCCGCCGCGGTTAAGGTGCGCCGCTCACCGCGGGCAAATCCTGATTGGATTACAGTCCGCGGCCATAGAGGATCGGGGGCAGCCGCCCACCGGCCCACGTACCAAGGAGATCGCAACGATGGCATCGGCCGAGCGCGCCGCTGATACCTTTCCCCGCCTGCTCTTGCAGCACGCCAAGTGGCGCGACAAGCACCCGGCGCTGCGCGAGAAGGACCTGGGCATCTGGCAGACCTGGACCTGGGCCGAGGTCGCGGCCGAGGTGCGCCGGCTCGCGGCCGGGCTGCACCGGCAGGGCTTCAAGCGCGGCCAGCATCTGGCCATCGTCGGCGACAACCGGCCGCGGATGTACTTCGCGATGATGGCGGTGCAGGCGCTGGGCGGCATCCCGGTGCCGCTGTACCAGGACGCCATTGCCAGCGAAATGGTCTACGTGTTCCACAACGCGGAGATCGAATACGCGATCGTCGAAGATCAGGAACAGGTCGACAAGCTGCTGGAGGTGCGCGAGCAGCATCCGGCGCTGCAACACATCTACTACGACGACCCGCGCGGCCTGCGTCATTACGTGCACCCGGGGCTGCTGTCGTACGAAGATCTGACGCGGCTGGGGCAGGAACTGGTGTCGGCGCAGCCACGCTTTGTCGACGAAGAAATCGCGCTCGGCTCGGCCGACGACGTGGCGGCACTCTTCTACACCTCCGGCACCACAGGCAAGGCCAAGGGGGTCGTGATCACGCACCGCGCGCTGATCGCCTCCGCGCAGGCCTACGCCGAGCTGGAGAAGCTTTCCGCCTACGAAGACGTGCTCGCCTATCTGCCGCTGGCGTGGATCGGGCAGAACCTGTTTTCGTACGCGCAGGCGTTATGGTGCGGCTTCACCGTCAACTGCCCGGAGTCGGCCGCCACCGTCGCGCAGGACATGCGCGAGATTGGCCCGACCTATTACTTCGCACCACCGCGCGTCTTCGAGGGCCTGCTGACGCAGGTGATGATCCGCATGGAAGACGCCGGCACGCTCAAGCGCCGGATGTTCCATTACTTCATGGACGTGGCGCGGCGCGTCGGCGGCGACATCCTCGACGGCAAGCCGGTCGCGGGCGGCGACCGCTTCAAGTACGCGCTCGGCAATCTGCTGGTCTACGGGCCGCTGCGCAACATGCTCGGCATGAGCCGCGTGCGCGTGGCCTACACCGCGGGCGAGGCGATCGGGCCGGACTTGTTTTCGTTCTACCGCTCGATCGGCATCAACCTGAAGCAACTGTACGGCTCGACCGAGACCTGCGTGTACGTGTGCGTGCAGCCGGACGGGCAGGTCAAGTCCGACACCGTCGGCCCGCCGCTCGCCGGGGTGGAACTGAAGATCAAGGACAACGGCGAAATCCTGCTCAAGACGCCCGGCCTGCTGCGCGAGTACTACAAGAACCCGGAGGCGACCGCCGAGGTGCTCGACGCCGACGGCTGGTACCACACGGGCGACGCCGGCTATCTGGACAACGATGGGCACCTGAAGATCATCGACCGCGCCAACGACGTCGGCAAACTCGCGGACGGCACGCTCTTCGCGCCCAAGTACATCGAGAACAAGCTCAAGTTCTTCCCGCACATCAAGGAGGCGGTCGCCTTCGGCCACGGGTGCGAGCAGGCGACGGTCTTCATCAACATCGATTTCGAAGCCGTGGGCAACTGGGCCGAGCGGCGAGGGCTGCCGTACGCCGGCTACATCGATCTGGCCGGCAAGCCGGAGGTGCTGGAGCTGATTGCCGATTGCGTGGCCAAGGTCAATGCCGACCTGGCCGCCGACCCCAAGCTCGGCAACTCGCAGATCCACCGCTTTCTAGTGCTGCACAAGGAACTCGACCCCGACGACGACGAACTCACCCGCACGCGCAAGGTGCGACGGCGCTTCATCCAGGACAAGTACGCGGTGCTGGTCGATGCGCTCTATGGCGGCAAGAGCGAGCAGTTCATCGAGACGCAGGTCAAGTTCGAGGACGGCCGCACCGGCAAGATCGGCGCGACCTTGAAGATCCGGGATGCCAAGACCTTTGCGGCGCTCGACCGTGCCGCATGATCGATGAGGAAAAGCATGATGGATGATCAAGGGAATGATGGATGATGGGCCGGCGCCGCACCGACTGCGGACCATCATCCATCATCCATCATTCCTCATGGGCTGAAGATGAACAAACAAACCCTCCTCGCCATCTTGAGCCTCATCGTCGGCATCCCCACCGCCGCGATCGGGCTGGCCAACGGCAGTTGGCTGTGGGCGATCGTCGGGCTGGTGCTGGTGTGGACGTTCATCTACCAGGTGTTCCGCTGGATCGCCAAGGCCGGCAAGCCGGACGTGCAGATCAAGCCGGCGGCCAACGCTGCGTGGTCGATGAAGGATCAGCCGACGCCCGGCGCGCCTGCACCCACCGCGGCACCGGCCGCCGCGCCGCCGCCGTCCGAGTCGGGCAGCGCTTGGGCGATGAAGGACAAGCCCCCCGGCGGAGACGCGCGATGAGCCGGCACATCGGCGAGACGATCCTTGCGGTGGAGAACATCTCGCTGTCCTTCGGCGGGGTGAAGGCGCTGACCGACATCTCGTTCGACGTGCGCGAGCATGAGGTGCGCGCCATCATCGGCCCCAACGGCGCCGGCAAGAGCTCGATGCTCAACTGCATCAACGGCGTGTACTCGCCGCAGCAGGGCCGCATCACCTATCGCGGCCAGACCTTCGAGCAGATGAACCCGCGCCGCGCGGCGGAGTCGGGTATCGCCCGCACCTTCCAGTCGCTGGCGCTGTTCAAGGGCATGACGGTGCTCGACAACATCATGACCGGCCGTAACCTGCGGATGAAGACCAACATCCTGCTGCAGGCGCTGCGGCTCGGGCCAGCACTCAAGGAAGAACTGGAGCATCGCGCCTTCGTCGAGCGCGTGATCGACTATCTGGAGATCCAGGCCTATCGCAAGACGCCGGTCGGGCGGCTGCCCTACGGGCTGCAAAAGCGCGTCGATCTGGGCCGTGCGCTGGCGATGCAGCCGCGGCTGCTGCTGCTCGACGAGCCGATGGCCGGGATGAACGTCGAGGAGAAGCAGGACATGTGCCGCTTCATCCTCGATCTGAACGACGAGTTCGGCACCACGATCGTGCTGATCGAGCACGACATGGGCGTCGTGATGGACATCTCCGACCGCGTGGTGGTGCTCGACTACGGCAAGAAGATCGGCGACGGCACACCCGACGAGGTGCGCGCCAACCAAACCGTGATCGACGCTTATTTGGGCGTGGCGCACTGACGGTACCTACATGAATCGCCTGACCACCATGCCGCGGTCTTCCCTCACCCGGCGCTTCGCGCCACCCTCTCCCGGTGGGAGAGGGTCTGAAAAGCCCCTCTCCCTCAGGGAGAGACCGCTGAATGCCGTTGCATCCCGACTTCGGCCGATGAACCAGGCCCCCACCCCAGCCCTCCCCCGCTTCGCAGGGGAGGGGGTTACTCCCTCCCCCGCCTGCGGGGGAGGGTTGGGGTGGGGGCGTGGACGCCCCAACTTGGTGAGAGTCATGGGTAGGGGTTTGGGTGAGGGAAGGACGCCGGCCATGGCACCACCGTTCACGCCACCCGTGCCTGCGAGCAGCCGATGAACGCCAAGCAGCTCAAGAAAAACTGGCCGGTCTATGTGCTTGCTGCGCTGCTCGCGGCGGGCCTGATCGCGCCGCTGGCCACCGGCGCGTCGGCGCCGGGCTTCTTCATCGAAGTGGTGATCGGTGGCCTGATGTCCGGCGTGCTGTATTCGCTGGTGGCGCTGGGCTTCGTGCTGATCTTCAAGGCGAGCGGCGTGTTCAACTTCGCGCAGGGCGCGATGGTGCTGTTTGCTGCGCTGGCACTCGCCCGCATGAGCGAGGTGATGCCGCTGTGGGTCGCCTTCGGGCTGGCCATTTTGATCATGATCGTCTTCGCCTGGGTGGTGGAGCGGCTGGTATTGCGGCACCTCGTCAATCAGGAAGGTGTCGTGCTGCTGATGGCGACCCTCGGCGTCACCTACTTCCTCGACGGCTTCGGCCAGACAGTGTGGGGCTCGGACGTCTACAAGATCGAGCTGGGGTTGCCCAAGGAGCCGATGATCCTGCTGCAAAACGTCTTCGACGGCGGTGTGCTGGTGGGCAGGGAAGACCTGTTCGCCGCGGTGATCGCCGCCCTGCTGGTGTTGTGCCTGGCGGTGTTCTTCCAGAAGACGCCGACCGGCCGCGCGCTGCGCGCGGTGGCCGACGACCATCTGGCGGCGCAGTCGATCGGCATTCCGCTCAATCGCATCTGGGTGATCGTCTGGGCGGTGGCCGGCGTGGTGGCACTCGTGGCCGGGATGATCTGGGGTGCGAAGCTCGGCGTGCAGTTCTCGCTGCAACTGGTGGCGCTCAAGGCGCTGCCGGTGGTGATCCTGGGCGGGCTGACCTCGGTGCCGGGCGCCATTTTGGGCGGTCTCATCATCGGCGTGGGCGAGAAATTCGCCGAGGTGTTCCTGGCGCCGGTGCTGACCAGCAAGTTCGACCTGGCGGGCGGCGGTATCGAATACTGGTTTGCCTACGTGCTGGCGCTGCTGTTCCTGCTGGTGCGGCCGGAGGGGTTGTTTGGTGAGAAACATATCGATCGCGTTTAGGCCGTGATCCGTTGGCCGTGATCTGTGATCCGTTGGGGTCGCGGCGCACGGGAAACGGATCACGGATCACAGATTACGGATCACGATGCTTTACCGCGAAAACGGCCAATTCAAGACCAGCTACGCCGCCGATCAGCAGCTGCTGCCGATCGTGCAGGACCGCTTCTTTGTCTGGGGGCTGGTGCTGCTCGCCTTCGTCGCGGTGCCGCTGGTGGCGAGCGACTACTGGTTCCGCGCGCTGATCGTGCCGTTTTTGATCCTGTCGATCGCGGCCATCGGACTCAATATCCTGGTCGGTTACTGCGGGCAGATTTCGCTCGGCCACGCCGGTTTTATGGCGGTGGGTGCCTACGCCGCCTACAACCTGGTGGTGCGCGTGCCGGAGGTCAACTTCCTGCTGGCGCTGGTGGTGGCCGGCGCGGCGGCGGCGCTGGTCGGCGTGTTCTTCGGCATCCCCAGCTGGCGCATCAAGGGCCTGTACCTGTCGGTGGCCACGCTGGCCGCGCAGTTCTTTCTCGACTGGGTGTTCATCCGCGTCAAGTGGTTCACCAATTACTCGCCGTCGGGTTCGGTGTCCACCTCGCCGGTGGAGCTGTTCGGCTGGGTCATCGATGCGCCGCGCGACAAGTACTGGTTCGTGCTCGCCATCGTGGTGGTGATGACCGTGGTGGCCAAGAACCTGACGCGCGGGGCAATCGGCCGCTCGTGGATGGCGATCCGCGACATGGACGTGGCGGCCGAGGTGATCGGCATCCGCCCGATGCACGCCAAGCTGACCGCCTTTGCCGTGAGCGCCTTTTTTGCCGGCGTGGCCGGCGCGCTGTGGGGCTTCGTGCACCTGGGTGCGTGGGAGCCGCTCGCCTTCAACGTCAACCTGAGCTTCAACCTGCTGTTCATGATCATCATCGGCGGCATGGGGTCGATCCTCGGCAGCTTCTTTGGCGCGGCCTTCATCGTCGTGCTGCCGCTGCTGCTGAACCAGATTCCCGAGTGGTTCGGCATCCCCTTGTCCACCGCGGCGATCTCGCACCTGGAGTTCATGATCTTCGGCGCGCTGATCGTCTTCTTCCTGATCGCCGAGCCGCACGGGTTGGCGCGGCTGTGGGCGATCGGCAAGGAGAAGCTGCGCCTCTGGCCGTTCCCTCACTAGACTTTTTTCATGCCGGCAACGACCGGCGACTTCACCAAGGAGACAGGCAATGACATTCAAGGCAGTTAGGACGCTCGCCGCGGCGGCCGGGGTGGTCGCCGCGCTGGCCGGCGCGGGCAGCGCGCTGGCGCAGGCCAAGGAACAGTTCGTCCCGGTGCTGGTGTACCGCACCGGGCCGTACGCGCCCAACGGCACGCCCTGGGCCAACGGGTTCGTCGATTACCTGAAGCTCGTCACCGCGCGCGACGGCGGCATCGGCGGCGTGAAAATCATCTGGGAAGAGTGCGAGACCGGCTACGCCACCGATCGCGGCGTGGAGTGCTACGAGCGGCTCAAGGGCAAGGGCCCGACCGGCGCGGCGGCGTTCAACCCGCTGTCCACCGGCATCACTTTCGCGCTGACCGACAAGGCGCTGGTGGACAAGATTCCGATCGTCACGATGGGGTACGGCCGCTCCGAGTCCGCCGACGGCGAGGCCTTCCCGTACAACTTCCCGCTGCTGGGCAGCTACTGGGTCGCGGCCGACATCCTGGTGCAGCACCTGGGCAAGGTCAACGGCGGCCTGGACAAGTTGAAGGGCAAGAAGATCGCGCTCGTCTATCACGACTCGCCGTTTGGGCGCGAGCCGATTCCGCTGCTGCAAGAGCGCAGCAAGATGCACGGCTTCGAGTTGACCACGCTGCCGGTCACCCATCCGGGCGTGGAGCAGAAGGCCGCCTGGCTGCAAATCCGCCAGAACCGCCCCGACTACGTGCTGCTGTGGGGCTGGGGCGTGATGAACGCCGCGGCGATCCGCGAAGCGGTGGCCACCGGCTTCCCGCGCGACCGCATGTACGGCGTGTGGTGGGCGGGCGCGGAGCCGGACGTGACCCCGGTCGGTGCCGACGCCAAGGGCTATCACGCGCTGACGCTGCAGCACGGTGCGGGCATCTCCAAGGTGCACCAGGAAATCCTCAAGCACGTGCACGACAAGGGCCAGGGCACGGGGCCGAAGGACGAAGTGGGTCAGGTGCTCTACACGCGCGGCATGATGAACGCGATGCTGGTGGTCGAAGGGATCAAGCGCGCGCAGGACCGTTACGGCAAGAAGCCGCTGAAAGGCGAGGAAGTGCGCTGGGGTCTGGAGAACCTGACGCTGACGCAGGACAAGCTCGACGCGCTGGGCTTTGCCGGCGTGATGCGCCCGGTAACCACGGTCTGCCGCGACCACCAGGGCTCCCAGTGGGGTCGGGTGCACACCTGGGACGGCGGGAAGTGGAACTTCTCGTCCGACTGGTACGAAGCCGACATGTCGATCCTGCGCCCGATGATCCGCAAGACCGCCGACACGTATCTGGCCGAGAAGAAGCTGACACGGCGCGACTGCGCGGCCGACGTGGCGGCGCAGGGTGCAGCGGCGAAGAAGTAAGTCGCCCGCGTACCTTCAAGCCTGAAACTCGCCAACGCGTGGCGCCTACGCCCCCACCCCAGCCCTCCCCCGCTTCGCAGGGGAGGGGGTTGTCGCCCTGCCCCGCGCGCGGGGCAGGGTGGGGGCGTGCCGCGCCACAACTCGCTCAACCGCCCGTCTCGGAGTCCGTCGCATGACGCCGCCGCTGCTCAACGTCAACGGCATCGAGGTCATCTACAACCACGTGATCCTCGTGTTGAAGGGCGTGTCGCTGACGGTGCCCGAGGGCGGCATCGTGGCCTTGCTCGGCGCCAACGGCGCCGGCAAGACGACCACGCTGCGCGCGGTGTCCAATTTGCTGCGCGGCGAGCGCGGCGAGGTCACCAAGGGCAGCATCGAGTACAAGGGCCAGCGGATCGAAAGTCTGACCGCCTACGACCTCGTGCAACGCGGTGTGGTGCAGGTGATGGAGGGGCGGCGCTGTTTTGCCCACCTCACCGTCGAAGAGAACCTGCTCACCGGCGCCTATGCGCGCAAGGCCTCGCGCGGCGACGTGGCGGCCGACCTGGACAAGGTCTACGCCTACTTTCCGCGGCTGAAGACCCGCCGCAGCAGCCAGTCCGGCTACACCTCGGGCGGCGAGCAGCAGATGACCGCCATCGGCCGCGCGTTGATGGCGCGCCCGCAGATGATCCTGTTGGACGAGCCGTCGATGGGCCTGGCGCCGCAGATCGTCTCCGAGATCTTCGGCATCGTCTCCGACCTCAACGCGCGCGAGAAAGTCTCGTTCCTGCTCGCCGAGCAGAACACCAACATCGCCCTGAAGTACGCGCACTACGGCTACATCCTCGAGAGCGGCCGCGTGGTGATGGACGGTGCCGCCAAGGACCTCGCGGAAAACGAAGACGTGAAAGAGTTCTACCTCGGCGTCTCCAAGGAAGGCCGCAAGAGCTTTCGCGACGCCAAGTTTTATCGGCGGCGCAAGCGCTGGTTGGCGTAGCGCGCAAACCCGTGTATATCCCTCGCCGGCCTATCTGCACGCGCCAGCCAGGCCGCTCTCTCTTAACGCGCGTTTTCTGGAGGAAGCACTGATGGCAACGGCCAAGAAAGCCGCAAAGAAGTCTCGTCGCACGGTGATGTACAGCTCGGGCGGCAAAAAACTCTACGCGGTGCGCAGCGCCGACGGCAAGTTCAAGGACATCCAGCAGTACTCGCGCGCGCATGCGATGGACATCAAGCGCGGCTCGAAGGCCGAAGTCACGACCGCCGTGAAGAAGGTCGCCAAGACCGTAGCCGCGGCCAAGAAGGCGGCGCCGGCCAAGAAGGCGGCGGCGGTCAAGGCCGTGAAGAAGGCGGTGGCCACCGCCAAGCGCGCGATCAAGAAGCGCATCGCCGCCTAGCGCGGCGCCGCCCGCGCGCCAACCGCGCGCCGGCGCCTTTGCTCTTCTCTCTCCGCGACTCTGAGCCGATGCTCCGCACCTGCATGACTGGCCTGCTGGTGCTGCTGCTGGCGGGCTGTAGCGGCAAGCCCGAAGACACGCCGCTGCCGACGCGAGACAAAACGATCGGCCGCGTTGAAGACCAGTTGAAGAAAGCCGACGAAGAAGCCGCCAAGCGGCGCGCCGAAATCGACGCCGCGAGCAAGTAAGGCAGGGCCATTCGATGAGCGAACACTTCGACGCCCGCGAGACGCAGGCGCCTGCTGCGCGCGAGCGGGAGCTGATGGCACGGCTGCCCGCGTTGGTTGCCGCAGCGCTGGAGGCCCCCGGCTGGCGCAAGCATCTGGGCGAGATCGACCCACAGGCCATCGACTCGCGCGCCGCGCTCGCCAAACTGCCGGTGCTGCGTAAGGGCGACCTGATCGGCTTGCAGAAGGCCGAGCCGCCATTTGCCGGTTTCGTGCCGGGCGCGCCCGGCGCGTTTGGCCGCCTGTTCACCTCGCCCGGGCCGATCTACGAACCGGAAGGCCGGCACGACGACGCTTGGCGCTCGGCGCGTGCGCTGTTCGCCGCGGGCTTCCGCGCCGGCGACGTGGTGCTCAACACCTTCTCGTATCACCTGACGCCGGGCGGATTCATCCTCGACGGTGGCGCGCGCGCGGTCGGCTGCGCGGTGATTCCCGCCGGCCCCGGCAACACCGAACAGCAACTGGAAGTGATCGGCCATCTGCGGCCGACCGCCTACACGGGCACGCCGGACTTTCTGAAAATCCTGCTCGACGCGGCGACCACCGCAGGCAAAGACGCGTCTTCGATCCGCAAGGCCGCGGTGTCCGGCGCGGCTTTTCCGCCCTCGTTGCAGGCCGAGATCAAGGCGCGCGGCATCGACGCCTATCAGATGTACGCGACCGCCGATCTGGGCTGCATTGCCTACGAGACACCCGCCCGCGAAGGCATGGTCGTGGCCGAAGATGTGCTGCTGGAGATCGTCCGCCCCGGCACCGGCGACCCGGTGCCCGAGGGCGAAGTGGGCGAAGTCGTGGTCACGTCCTTCGACCCCGACCATCCGTGGATCAGGCTCGCGCTAGGCGACTTGTCTGCGGTTTTGCCCGGCGCCTCCCCTTGCGGTCGCACCAATACGCGCATCCGCGGCTGGCTCGGGCGTGCCGATCAGACCACCAAGGTCAAGGGTATGTTCGTGCGGCCCGAGCAGATCGCCGACCTCGGTCGCCGCCATGGGGAACTCGGTCGCCTGCGACTCGTCGTCACCCGCCAGGGGGAAGCGGATGCGATGACGCTGCGCGCCGAGGCCGCCATGCACGACGCGGCGCTCGCCGCCCGCGTGGCCGACACGCTGCGCGCATTGACCAAGCTGGGTGGTGCGATTGAGTTGGTCGCGCCCGGCAGCTTGCCCAACGACGGCAAGGTCATTGAAGACGCGCGACCGGTCGGTTAACGGGTGCGCTGGGTCTTGACCAACGAAAAGGCCGGGTTCATCCCGGCCTTTTCGCTTCGTTTTGCTCGGGCCTAACGGCGCGCCGCAGCGACCACCTTGCCGCCGGTTGCACGGCTCGGCTTTGCGCTGCTCGCCTTGGCGACAACGACGGCCTTGGGCTTGGCTTCTGCCTTGCGTGCGGGTGCCTTGGCCGGCTTGGCGGCGGTCTTCGCAGCAGCCTTGGCCGGGGTCTTGGCCGCGGCGGTCAGCGCCAGCGTCACGGCGATCGGCGCCTCCGCTTTCTCTTCCTTGATGCCCCAGAGCTTCAGCAGTTCGGCCTGGGTCGGAATCGTGCCGGCGGCCAGCCGCGCGCGGCGCGCGGCGACCGAGTCGCGCACGACCTTTTCCACGACGTCCAGCGGCAGACGGTTCAGATCGGCAAAGCGGATGAAGCTGCGCTTGATGTCCACGCCGGCGACGGCGTCCTTGTGCTTGACCACGACATCCTGCTCGGCGACGAAAAGCGACATATGCCGCCGGCCCGACTCCAGCGCAAACAGCGGCCCGTCCAGCTCGTAAAAGGCGAGCCCGTAGCGCATGCTCTCGCGTACCCCCCGCGCGGAGCGGCGGATCATGCTGCACACGCGCGCCATCGCCACCCGGCGATCGGGCGGCAGATCGCGCAGATAGGCTCCCACGGTAGTCGGCGCAACTAGCATCGTTATTCTCCGGACTTGCGGCTGCCAACCCGCGATTTTACCCGAAAGTGCCCACTCACCTAGCTCCGCGGAGACTGCCCATGCCGCTCGTTGCCCTGCTCACCGACGACCAGGCCGCGCCCGAGGCGCGCGCCGTGTTCGACGAAATCCGCGCCGCCCGCGGCACCGATTACGTCAACAACATCTGGCGCGCGCTCGCCAACGACCCCAAGCAGTTGCGCATGACCTGGGATCAGGTGCGCGCCGTGATGGGGCCGGGTGCGCTCGACCCGCTGACCAAGGAACTGATCTATCTGGCGGTATCTGCGGCCAACAACTGCGAGTATTGCTTGCACACGCACAGCCACGCTGCACGCGCGAAAGGCATGACCGATGCGATGTTTGCCGAGCTGATGCAGGTGGTGTTGCTGGCGTCGCAGACCAACCGCATCGCGATCAGTCTGCAAGTGACGGTCGATGACCGCTACTTGGCGCCGGCGGCGGCCCGATAAAAGATGAAGTCGGCGGAAAACTCCACCCGCAGCACCTGCCCGCGGTCGCTCGCGGTGCAGCGCGCCGGCGGCATGCCGCCCAGCGTGTTGACCCGCTGTACGTAAGCCACGCCTTCGAAGGCGCCGCGCCCGTAGGACTGCGTGGAGAGCAGCAGCCAGCGCAGGTCGCCGGGATCGGGCGCGTCGTCCCACGCCTGGACCTTGCCGGCGAGGCGGCTGCCGTCGTCGTGCTCGAAGGTGAAGTTGGCCCCGTGGCGGCCGACCGGGTTGGCGCGGTCGTCGGCGAGTGTGGCCTCGGGTAGCTGGTAGACCCAGGCCAGGCCCTCGGTCGAGTCTTCGCAGCGAAAGACCTGGTAGCCGCGCCCGCGCAGCCTGAGCACCGGGGCATACTCGGCCGGCACCTTGATCTTGGTAAACCAGCCCAGCCGTGGCGCCGGCACGGTCGGCGCCGCCTGGGGCGGGCTCGGCGCCGGCGGCGGGGGCGGCGATGGCGTCGCGCAGGCGGCCACCAGCAGCGCGGCGACCGCGCTGGCGGCTGCGGTGGGGTGGCGTCGGTCAGTCGACATTGAGCAGGCGTCCATCGTCGGTCAGTTGGGCGGCGCCGATCGCTACAAGTTCCCGCGCGCTGCGCTCGATCAGCGCGGCCAGCGGTGCGGACGCAAAGTAACGCTCACGCACCAGGGCAAAGTAGCGGGCGGCAGCAAAGTGCTCGACCGCGGCGGCCAGCGTGCTTTGCCGCACCTGCAGCAGCCAGAACTTGATCAGCGCCTTGATCACGCTGCGCGCATTGCGCGCCGGGTCGGCCGCCAGCGCGGCGAGCCGCGCATGGGCGCGCGCCAGCGCGGCCTCGACGTCGGCAAACGGCGCCCCGTGGCCGGGGATCACGGTGCGCGGGCGCACCCGCTCGATCAGCTCGAGCGCCGCGCGCTGCTCGGCAAAACCGGATTCGCCTTCGATCTCCGGGAAGATCACCCCAAAGCCGTGCTGCCACAGCGCGTCGGCGGAGATCAGCACGCGCTCGTCCGCACACCACAGCATCACCATGTGCGGGTCGTGCCCCGGTGCGGCCAGCACCTGCCAGTCGAGGCCGCCCAGACGCATTTGGTCGCCCGCATGCAGCAGCGCGTCGTAGGCAAAGCGCGGGCAGTGCTGGCCGGTGGGCGCGTAAGTGAGGGCCTCCACGTCCCAGGCATCGACCGCCGCCGCCACTGCCGCCGGAATTGCGATCGTTGCACCGGGATGGCGCTCGCGCAGCAGCGCATTGCCGCCGACGTGATCCGAGTGCAGGTGCGTGTTGACGATCCGCATCAGCGGCCGGCCGCCGGCGGCGTTTTCGATCAGCGCCGCGGTCTGCTCGGCGTGCAGCCAGTAGCCGGTGTCGATCACGCTGACGGTGTCGCCGTCGTCGAAGAACACGTTGTTGGACGACAGCCAGCCGCGCTCGAACACGCGGACCGTAGCCGGCAGCGCGACCGGCGCGTGGCTCATCGGCGCGGTTTCGGGTAGCGCGCCGCCACGCGCGCGAAGGCCGCGTGCAACTCGGGCGTGCCGCCGAAGAAGTAGCGGATGCGGCCGTGGATCGTCGCACCACGAGCCGGCGCGAAAACGCAAAGCCGCCCGCGCGCGCGTACCAGACGTCGTCCCAGGCCACGCGCCGCTCGACCAGGCCGGTTTGCCGCACGCCCTGCTCGTCGATGGTGGTCACGGCGCGCAGCATCAGGTACCAGTTGGCGAGCATCATCAGCGCGCTGGCGCCGATCAGCGTCCAGCCGTTGCTGGAGATCGGCCCCGGCACCTCGAAGGCGACGAGCCAGGCGCCGTAACCGAGCAGGCCGAAGGTGATCGCGCTCGCCAGTGCGCAGAAGCCCGGCCCGTAGGCCGCGCCGGAGGTCGCTGTGCGGTGATCCGCGCCCGCCGTCATGCCGGCTGCGGCTTGAGCTGCGCGCGCCGCAGCGGCAACTGCGCCCACACGGCCTGCCGGGCGGCGGCATCGAGCGCCGACCAGCCGGCGATCTCCTCGATCGTGCGCAGGCAGCCTTCGCACCAGCCGGTGGCGGCGTCCATCTTGCAGACGTTGACGCAGGGCGAGGGCAGGGCCTGCGCCGGTGTGGTCGCGGTCACGGCTCAGCCCCTCCCGGCCGCAACGCGCTTGCGCTCGACCTTGTCGGCAAAGCGCGCGGTGTCGATCACCACGCGCTCGTGCGTGCCCTCCGATATCAGATCGTGGCCGTCATGCGCGTGGGCGCGGAAGGTCACGCGCCGACCGTCGACCGCCAGCACCTCGCAGTCCACCGTGATCGTCATGCCCGGCGGTGTCGCCGCCAGGTGCGAGAAGTTCACGTGCGTGCCCAGGCTTTGCTCGCGCGGCCAGTCCAGATAGGGCTTGATCGCCTGCTGGCAGGTGCCCTCCATCAGCGCCACGAGAAAGCCCGTGGCCAGCACCTCCGGCATGTCCTGAAACTCCGCGAACTCCGGGTAGATGTGCGGCACCGTCTTGTTGTCGGGCACCGTGTAGCGGAAGC
>JAJTHJ010000292.1 GCA_021298875.1 Burkholderiales bacterium
AGCGCCGCCACCCGCTTGGCGGTGGCGTATTGGGCGTGTTCGGTCAACGCGCGCACGCGCTCCCAGCCGTCGATGCGGCCGTCGCGCAGCAGCGCCTCGGTCAGCGCCAGGCAACCGTCGCCGCCGCCTTCGCGGGTGGCGAGCAGCACACCGGGCCCCTCCGCGGCCGCGGCGGGCTCGCCGGCGAGATAACGCGCCAGCGCGCGGTAGCAGCGCAGCTGCGCGTAGTCCTGGTTCCACACCAGCAACGCGGCGTCGCGCTCGTAGCCGGCAAAGTCGCCGCGCGCGCCGCGCGCCAGCAGCCATTCGAGGCGCAGCCGCTCCGACACATAGGCGTCCGGGTGGCGGGCGAAGAAGTCGCGCACCGCGGCGTCGACCTGCGCCGGATCGCCTGTGCGCAGCCGCAGCGCGATCTGCCACATCTCGACGTACGCGGCGAGCGGGTGGCCGCGTGTCTTGGGCGCGAGCGCATCGAGCCGAGCGCGGTCGTTGGCGCGGTACGCATCGCGCGCGGCGATGAAGGTCTCGTCGCTGACCGCGGCGGCGGCCTTCTGCGGCGCACGTGCGGGCTGTGCCAGACTCGGTGCGGCGAGCGTGCCGAGCGCGGCGGTCAGCAGCAGGGCGGGAAATCGTCGAATGAGCATGAAGTCAATCTATCACGCGAGGTGGCGGTGAGCGCAGCCAAGGGCGCGCGCGCCGCGCTGCGCCAGCGGCTGCTGGCGGTGCGGCTTGCGTTGTCAGACCACGGGCAACGCACGGAAGTTCTGGCAGCGCAGGTGGCGCGCTGGCTGGCGGCGCAGCCGTACACCTGTGTAGCCGCCTTCTGGCCGGTGCGCGGCGAGCCGGATTTGCTGCCGATGCTCGCGCAATGGCTGGCCGCCGATGCGCAGCGCGTGGCGGCGCTGCCGGTGATCGAAGGCGACGTGCTGCGCTTTGCCCCCTGGACGCCGGCAGCCAAGATGCAGCCCGGCCCGCACCACATCGCCGTGCCGGCCACGGCCAAGCGCGTGCGGCCGCAGGCGCTGCTGATCCCCTGCGTGGGCATCGACGCGAACAAGTACCGGTTGGGCTACGGCGGCGGCTATTACGACCGGACCTTGGCGGCGCTGGCGCCGCGGCCGTTTGCGCTCGGCGTGGCCTTCGACTGCGCGCGGGTCAAGAGCATTGCGCCGCAGGCGCACGACATTGCGCTCGATGCGGCATTGACGGAAAGCGGCTTTCTCTAGAGCGGAAGTCGATCAGTACGTCAGCAACAAGCGGTCTTGCACTTCGTGCTCTTCCAGAGTCCGGCCATCCATCTGAAACCGCTTCAGCATCGAGCGCCCGACACGAACGAACACCTGGCGCTCGAACAGGCCCTGCGGAATCGGAACGTCGCACAGCTTGCGTCCGGAAAACTTGGTGCCGTCGATGCTGAGCGCGACGTGCACCCCGCGGGCCTTGCATGCGGCGATCGCAGCCAGCAGTCGCGCCAGCGAGAAATTTTGCGCGCCGTAAAGAATTGCCTGACTGTCGGCATACGGCGGATCGCAGTAAACGAGGTCGCCGGCGACGGGTCGGTGCATCGCTTCGGCGAAGTCGAGCTGGACAAAGTCTGTGCCCGCGGTGCGCGCATGCCAAATGTCGACTCGTTGGGCGAAGCTCGAAGGATCGATGGGATCGTGTACTCCTACAGGCGTGCTCATGCACCCGTCTTCCTTTCGGAAGCGAACCACGCCACCGTAGCAGGCGCGGCACAGAAACAGCAGGTCCGCGCCGTTCGGCCGGGCATTGAAGGCGGCGAGGACACGCTCGTATGCGGCCCGCTTGCCCAGCCGAGCAATCAGCTCGTGACGTTTGGCGTACTGCGACTTGAGGGCGGCGCGGTCCCGCCGGAGTGTTTGCCAGATTTCGATCAGCGGCGCGAAAGCATCGCTTGCCACCGCGTGCCGAGGGGCGAGCGTTCCCAGCACGCCGCCGCTTCCGACGAACGGTTCGTAGTACGTGCCAAACGTAGAGGGAAAGTGAGCAATGATCGATGCCGCCTGCTGCTGTTTGTTGCCCACCCACTTGAGCAACTGCGTGCGAAACGGTCGTTCGCCTCCGTTCGCCGGGATCGGCAAATCCTCGGCGGAGAAAAGCTTTGGCTGGTGTTCCGTGTGCGGTGCGAGCATATGATGACCTTGCTGTTGGATCATAGCATTCTGTTTTTGAATATTGCGAACGTCCGGCCAAAGTCGCCGACATGAAAAAGGCACGCTTGGCCGCGTTGCTGCGCCAAGTCCGACTCGACGCCGGGCTGACGCAAGCCGAGTTGGCCACAGCCATCGGCCAGAGTCAGTCGTACGTATCCAAGTACGAAAACGGCGACCAACGACTCGATCTGATCGAGCTCGAAGCGATCTGCGCCGCCGTCGGTGTGAATCTCGTCGACTTCGTCAGGAGTTACCTTGCGGCCCGACCCTAGGTTTCTTCTCCAGCCGCCGGAGTTCTGGGCTTATGTCCGCACGATCGGGCAAGAGGTGGGCTACACGGAATCGGGGCGACGCAAGATCAAGGCTCCAACGCTGGCGGAAGTGCGCGCCGCCTTCGACAGACTTGGCCTGAGTGTCGCGCAAATCGAATCGTCCGTGGACCGGCCGACGACCTTCGGTGCGACGTTGTTCGCGTACTTCGCGTTTCGGGCTGAAGTCCTAAACGAAGCGGTCGCTTCGTCGCTGATGGACAAGGATGAAGCGGAGAAAGAGTTTCGGCGTTTACGGCGACGACTGCGCCCACGTTGTCCACTGCCGATGAACAAACAGAAGGGCGACAAGCGGAATCACGCCTTCTTGACCGGCATCGTCAATATGTTGGTCGAAGCCGGCGTTGGCGGCGCTCCCTGCGACTTCGATCCGCGCGGCCTGACGACAGTTACACGCGACGGACGGCCGGTGCGAACACTGGCGAGGCGCGTCGAGGGCGCGTTCCCTTCCGTGGTGGATCCGATCGCGATCTGGGAGATCAAGGAGTACTACTACACGACCACTTTCGGCAGCCGGGTCGCCGACGGCGTGTACGAAACCCTGCTGGATGGCATGGAACTACGGGAACTCGAAGCGGCAACCGGCCGCAGAATCGATCACGTCCTGTTCGTGGACGCCCGATCCACGTGGTGGGACTGCGGGCGCTCGTATTTGTGCCGCCTGATCGACATGCTGCACATGGGACTGGTAGACGAGGTGATCTTCGGCCGCGAGGTACTGACGCGACTACCTGATCTTGTTTCCGGTTGGGCGGCAAGGTACTGGGCGCTCCATCCCGGCCGAGATCTGTAGTCGGAGATGCACGGAGTCAAAGCCCTGTTGTTCGACGTGTTCGGCACGCTCGCCGACTGGCGCGGCAGTCTCGCGCGCGACGTACCGGCGCTGCTCGCGCCGCACGGCATCGCCGTCGATGGGGTCGCCTTCGCCGATGCCTGGCGCGCGCAGTACCAGCCGGCGATGGAAGAGGTGCGCGCCGGGCGCATCCCCTTCAGCAAGCTCGACGCGCTGCACCGGCGCAATCTGGAGATCGTGCTGCGCGACTTTGGCCTGGCGCAGCGCGTGGACGAGCCGCTGCGTGCGCAACTGAACCTGCTGTGGCACCGGCTGGACGGCTGGGCGGACGTAGCCGCCGGCCTGCGCCGGCTGCGCGCGAAGTTCCTGCTCGCACCCTGCTCGAACGGCAACATCGCGCTGATGGCGAACCTCGCCCGCCACACCGGCTGGCACTGGGATGCCATCCTCGGCGCCGAGATCGCGCGCGACTACAAACCCAAGCCCGCGGTGTATCTGGCGTCCGCCGCCGCGTTCGACTGCGCGCCCGGCGAGGCGATGCTGGTCGCCGCGCATTCGTCCGACCTCGCCGCCGCGGCAGCGGCCGGATTGCGTACCGCCTTCGTGGCGCGGCCCGACGAGTACGGGCCGG
>JAJTHJ010000014.1 GCA_021298875.1 Burkholderiales bacterium
CGTCGAGCAGCGGCCGGAGTTTCAAGCCACGGTGGCCGCGACCACGACAGGCGCCAGTTCGTTGTTCCGCACGTCGGGTGGACGCAGTGTGGACACGAGTTCGACCAGCACCTTCAACTCCAGCTTCGTGCCCGGCGCGTCGCAGTTCGACACCAACGAAGTCGACCCGGTGGCTGAAGCCGATGTGTACATCGCCTACGGACGTGAAGAGCAGGCCGAGCCGATCCTCAAGGAAGTGCTGCGCTTGCAACCGGAGCGTCATGCCGCGCGCTTGAAGCTGCTGGAAATTTATTCGCGCAACGGCAACGGCACGGCCTTTGCGGCGATGCTCGACGAACTGCGTCGCCAGACTGGCGGCAGTGGCGAGGATTGGGAACGCGCGGTGCAGATTGCGCGGGCAATGAGTCCGACGGCGGCGACCGTCGGCGAGCCGTCGATACCGGCGGTCGCACCGGCGCGGCCGGCGGGCACGGCAGGTGCTTCGGCAACCGCGGAGATCGCGGCGGCCTATGCCCAGTTCGCGCCGGAGGCGGCGCAGGCGCTGGCTGCGCAAAGCGGCGTTGCGGAGCATGCCGCCGCGCCGGTGGCCGAACGTCGTGCGCCGGGCGAGACACTGGCGACTGCGGTTCCCGTCGCCGCCGGACCGTCGACCAAGTTTGAAGCGACGTTTGGCCTGGCCTCTGCCGGCACGACGGCCTCCGGAGCGACCGATCCGTGGAAGGTGTTGACCAAGCCCGTGGACTTCAGCAGCCTGGACTTCGACTTGCAGGCGCCACCAACCAAGGGCGGAGCGGGGCCGACCACTCAGGGTTCTGGGACAGCGGCGCCCGCGCCGTCGCCCGCTGCTGCGCTCCCGTCGATTCCCGACGTCGATCTCAATCTGCCGTCGCGCGCGGCCGCCTCGGCGCGTCCGGCGCCCGCTGTGCCCGAAGACGCCGTGGCCCGGACCACGATCTTCGGCCGGCGCGACGGCGCGGGGGCAGCTCCGGGCCCGACGGGCGACGGCGCCGCGCCGCCGCTGATCGACTTCGACTTGAGCGGCGCCACCACGACGGGCAAGGGTCCGACAACCAGCACCAAAGCTGGCAGCCCGCTGGCCGCCCAGATGACCACCAAGCTCGACTTGGCCAAGGGCTATATCGAACTTGGCGTCCGCGATGGTGCGCGCGAGTTGCTCGAAGAGGTCGCGCGGGACGGCACGGCCGAGCAGCGGGCCAGCGCGGTCGAGTTGCTGCGTACCCTGGAAGGCTGACGGCTTGAGAGGAAACTCCAGCAAGCGTCCCGAGGCCGCGCCCGGCCGAGCCGGTGGGTCGCCCGGACGCGCTGCGGGTTCACTTGCAAGCGCTGAACGCGGCACGGCCCCCGCCCGCGGGTCGGGCCTCGCTGTGAGCGCTTCGACGTGCGATCCGACCCTACGGCGATGCCGGCTCCGCGGGTAGCGGCGGGCTGACGCGCGGCCGCCGCGCCGCCCGGCCCGAAAACCATCGATGCGATTCGCGATCAGCCTCGAATACGACGGTGGCGCCTTTTGCGGCTGGCAGACCCAGCCGGGCGGCTGCGCAGTGCAGGATGCCGTTGAGCGTGCGCTGGCGGAGTTTGCCGGCAACCCCGTCGAGACCGTCTGTGCTGGGCGCACTGATGCGGGCGTGCACGCCACGGCGCAGGTTGTGCACTTCGACGCGCCAGTGGAGCGGCCGCTGGACGCCTGGGTGCGCGGCGTCAACGCGCATCTGCCGGCGACGGTGGCAGTGCGCTGGGCGCGCGCTGTACCGGCCGACTTCCACGCGCGCTTCTCGGCGACCGCCCGCGGGTACGACTACTGGCTGCTCAACGACCCCGTGCGCTCGCCGCTGCATGAGCGGCGGGTGGGTTGGGTGTTCCGCCCGCTCGATGCGGCGGCGATGCAGGCGGCGGCGGCGCTGTTGGTGGGCAAGCACGACTTCACCTCGTTTCGCGCGGCCGAGTGCCAGGCCGCCAGCCCGGCGCGGGAGCTGCGCGAACTGACCGTCACTCGCCACGGCCGGCTGGTTCGCGTGCGTGCGGTGGCCAACGCGTTCCTGCATCACATGGTGCGCAACCTCGTCGGCACCTTGGTCTACGTCGGCCTCGGGCGGCAACCGCCGGGTTGGGCGCGCGTGGTGCTCGACGCACGCAACCGCGCCGCTGCGGCGCCCACTTTTGCCGCCGCGGGCCTGTACCTGACACGCGTGGACTACGATCCCGCGCTCGCCCTGCCGGCTGCCGAAGACCGCATGCCCTTTCTGCCATGAATCGCACGCGCGTGAAAATCTGCGGGCTGACCCGCGCGGCCGATGTCGCTGCCGCGGTGGCGGCGGGTGCCGACGCGTTGGGGTTCAACTGCTATCCGCGCAGCCCGCGGTATGTCGCGCTCGAGCGGCTCGACGAGTTGGCCCGTGAAGTACCGGCCTTCGCGACGCCGGTGCTGCTCTTCGTTAACGCCGGCGCAGACGAAATCGCGCGCGCGGTCGAGCGCGTGCCCCACGCGCTGCTGCAATTCCATGGCGATGAAGACGCCGCCGCCTGCGCGCGCAGCGGCCGGCCCTACCTGCGCGCGTTGCGGATGCAGGCGGACGCCGACTACGCGGCGGCGCAAGTGCAGTACGCCGACGCGCTGGCGCTGCTCGCCGATGCGCCGGCACCCGGCTTTGGCGGCAGCGGCCTCACCTTCGACTGGTCGCGCCTGCCGCCCCCTTCCGCGCGCACCACGCCGCTGGTGCTGGCCGGCGGGTTGACGCCGGATAACGTCGGCGCCGCGATCGCCGCCGTGCGGCCCTACGCGGTAGACGTGGCCAGCGGGGTCGAGCAGGCACCGGGCATCAAGGACGCCGGTAAGATCGCAGCCTTCATCGCCGCCGTCCGCGCCGCGGACGACGCCATCGCCGCCTCATGAAACCCTACGACCTTCCAGACGCACGCGGGCACTTCGGCCCCTACGGCGGCATCTTCGTCGCCGAGACGCTGATGCACGCGCTGGCCGAACTGCGCGACGCCTACGACCGCTACCGGCGCGACCCCGAGTTCATCGCCGAACTGCAAGATGAGCTGACGCACTTCGTCGGCCGGCCGAGTCCGATATATCACGCCCGCCGCTGGAGCGAGCAACTGGGCGGCGCGCAGATTTATCTGAAGCGGGAGGATCTCAATCACACCGGTGCGCACAAGGTCAACAACACGGCCGGTCAGGCGCTGCTCGCCAAGCGGATGGGCAAGCCGCGCGTGATCGCCGAAACCGGCGCCGGCCAGCATGGCGTGGCCACGGCCACCGTGGCGGCCCGTTACGGCATGCAGTGCATCGTCTACATGGGCGCGGAGGACGTGGGCCGGCAGGCCGCCAACGTCTACCGGATGAAGCTCCTGGGCGCTGAAGTGGTGCCGGTGGAATCCGGCTCGCGCACGCTGAAGGATGCGCTCAACGAAGCGATGCGCGACTGGGTCACCAACATCGAGAACACCTTTTACATCATCGGCACGGTGGCCGGCCCGCACCCCTACCCGATGATGGTGCGCGACTTCAACTCCATCGTCGGCAAGGAATGCCTCACGCAGATGCCGGCGATCGCCGGCCGCCAGCCGGATGCGGTGATCGCTTGCGTGGGCGGCGGCAGTAACGCGATGGGCATTTTCTACGACTACATCCCGCACGAGAGCGTGAAGCTGATCGGCGTGGAAGCCGCCGGCGAAGGCCTGACCACGATGCGCCACGCCGCCAGCCTGCAACGCGGCGTGCCGGGCGTGCTGCACGGCAATCGCACCTATCTCTTGCAAGACGCCAACGGCCAGATCATGGAAACGCACTCGGTCAGCGCCGGGCTGGACTACCCCGGCGTCGGCCCCGAGCATGCGTGGCTGAAGGACAGCGGCCGCGCCGATTACGTCGGCGCCACCGATGCCGAGGCGCTGGCGGCATTTCACGATTGCTGCCGGATCGAGGGGATCATCCCCGCGCTCGAATCCAGCCATGCGCTCGCCTACGCCGCCAAGCTCGCCCCGACACTGCCGCGCGACAAAATCCTGCTGGTTAACCTCTCGGGCCGCGGCGACAAGGATCTGCACATCGTCGCCGAGGCGAGCGGGCTGGAGTTCTATTGCCGCGCGTCCTGCCGAGAAGCGTCGGGCCAAACAACCCTCGCCCGCATCAGCGGGAGAGGGTGGCCGCGAAGCGGCCGGGTGAGGGCGAATTAGTTCTCGCAATCTGCCGGAATCACCGCTTCCATGTCCCGCATCCAACCCCGCTTCGAGCAGCTGGCCCGTGCCGGCCGCAAGGGGCTGATTCCGTACATCGCCGCCGGCGACCCGTCGCCGGAGACGACGGTGCCGCTGATGCAGGCGCTAGTGCGCGCCGGCGCCGACTTCATCGAATTGGGCGTGCCGTTCTCCGACCCGATGGCCGACGGCCCGGTGATCCAGCGCGCGGTGGAGCGTGCGATCCGTAACGGCGTGGGTCTGGTGCAGACGCTGGAACTCGCTCGCCAGTTCCGCGCGACCGATGCCGACACCCCGGTGGTACTGATGGGCTACGCCAACCCGATCGAGCGGATGGGGCAGGGCGCCTTTGCCGCAGCCGCTGCGGCGGCCGGCGTCGATGGCGTGCTGGTGGTCGACTATCCGCCGGAAGAGTGCGGCGACTTTGCCGCGCTGCTCAAGGCGCAGGGGATCGATCCGATTTTCTTGCTGGCACCCACCTCGCCGCGCGAGCGCATCGAGCGTGTCGCGCAACTGGCTTCGGGCTGGGTCTACTACGTGAGTTTGAAGGGCACCACCGGCGCCGGGCATTTGAACGTCGATTCGGTCGCAGCTGCGCTGCCGGCGATCCGTGAGAAGGTAAAGCTGCCCATCGGCGT
The DNA here is from genome assembly GCA_021298875.1 of Burkholderiales bacterium. Classification (GTDB taxonomy): domain Bacteria; phylum Pseudomonadota; class Gammaproteobacteria; order Burkholderiales; family Burkholderiaceae_F; genus JAJTHJ01. Next base: position 4,863 of record JAJTHJ010000014.1, read on the forward strand.
GGGCTTCGGCATCCGCGATGCCGCCAGCGCCCGCGCGGTGGCTGCGGTGGCCGACGCGGTGGTGATCGGCGCGCGTGTAATTCAGGCTATCGAGGACGCGCCGGCCGAGCGCAAGATCGATGCTGCGGGGGAATTCGTCGCGAGCATCCGCGCTGCTCTGGACGCGAAGGAGGTCGCCCGATGAGTTGGATCGACAAGCTGCTGCCGCCGCGCATCCAGAAGCAGGACGGCCCCAAGAAGTCGATGCCCGAGGGCGTATGGGTCAAGTGCTCGTCCTGCGAGTCGGTGCTGTACGCGGCCGAACTGGAGCGGACCCTGCGGGTCTGCCCCAAGTGCAGCTTCCATCTGCGCATCGGCGCGCGCGCGCGGCTCGATGCCTTGCTCGACCCCGAAGGCCGCTACGAGATCGGCCAGGAAGTGCTGCCGGTCGATGCGCTGAAGTTCAAGGACAGCCGCAAGTACCCCGAGCGCCTGCAGCAGGCCATGGCCGAGACCGGCGAGACCGATGCGCTGGTGGTCATGGGTGGCGCGATCCGCACGCTGCCGGTGGTGGTCGCCTGCTTCGAGTTCGGCTTCATGGCTGGCTCGATGGGCTCGGTCGTGGGCGAGCGCTTCGTCCGCGGCGTGCAGACCGCGCTGGAGCAGAAGGTGCCGTTCATCTGCTTCACCGCCACCGGTGGTGCGCGCATGCAGGAAGGGCTGCTGTCGCTGATGCAGATGGCCAAGACCAACGCGATGATCGCCACGCTGGCGGAGGCGAAACTGCCCTTCGTCTCCGTATTGACCGATCCGACCACGGGCGGCGTGTCGGCGAGCTTCGCCTTCATGGGCGACGTGGTGATCGCCGAGCCGAAAGCCCTGATCGGTTTTGCCGGCCC
>JAJTHJ010000033.1 GCA_021298875.1 Burkholderiales bacterium
ACCTTTCAGACCCTGATCGCGCAAACCGCGGTGACCAACGTCGCCACCGGCGACGTGGAGTGGACGGCGCGCACGCGCACCGGCGCGCCAACCAACGTCGAGCGCGAAGTGCAGGGCTTTGTCGATGCGATCGTCCGGGCGATGACGCGCTCCGGCCTGCTGCCGCCGGCGCCCTGAGCGCGGAAAGAGCCGCTGCCGTACCGCGCCGAGATGCCCTTCCTGCGCCACCCGACCGAGCCGCTGGACTTCGCCACCGGGGTGGCGCCCGAACGCGCGCGGCGGATCGCTGCGGCGCTGGCGCAGCACGTGCTGCCGCTGCTGGTGCTGCGCGACGGGCGGCTCGAACCGCTCGCCTCCGGCGCGCTGTACTGGTGGCGCGGGCACCTGGCGCTGCTCACCTGCCGGCATCTCTTCGACAGCGGAGTCGCCCTCGGCGATCTGGCGCTGCCGCTTGCCGACGGCCGGCATCTGCCGCTGGCGGCGCTGCGGCCGCGCCTGCTCGAGCACCCGCAGCACGACATCGCCATCATCGCGCTGGCCGCCGGCGCCGCGCGCGCGCGCCTGCTGCGCTGCTGGGCCGCCTTGCCGCTGGCCGCCGACGAAAGTGCGCCGCCCTGCGCGAGCGATCTCTTCGTGCTGGCCGGCTACCCGTACGCACAAATGCGCCGGCACGACGGCGCGCTGCACGCGCGGCCGGTCGTCTTCTTCAGCCGCGCCGCCGATGCGCCGGCGCGGCTGCACTACGCGCGGCTGGCGCAGCGGATCGACGGCCTCGCCGTGCATACGCCAGCGCTCGACGGGGTGTCCGGCGCCACGCTGTGGGCGGTGCGCGACGAAGGCAAGGCCTGCGCGCTGCAACCGGCCGGCGTGCAGTGCGCCTTCAAGCACGACGCCTATGCCCGCGGCGAGCCCTTTGCGGCGGCACGCGACCTGCTGGCCCGGCTGGCGACGCACTGACGCCGGCGCGAACGCACCGCGCCTACTTGACCGCAACAGCCAACTGCCGCCGCTCGATTTCGGCCAGCAGCGCCTCGAACTGCCCGCGCACGCTTGAACGCATCGACCAGGTGCCGAGCAAGGCGAGCAGCAACGGCGACTCGTCGGGCCCCACGTCCAACTCGGCGCCGAACTCGAGCCGGACGCCCGGCCGTCCATCCACCGGCACTACGGTCAGCAGGTAATAGCCGCGGTAGGCGGTCAGACTGGGCGGGGCGCCATCGACCCAGTCGGGCAGCAGGCGGCTGTCGACGCGGTGCGGCCGCTGGTGTTCGATCGACAAACGCGTCCGTACCGGGCGGTCGATCAGAAAGCTGCCCGCGGTGCTGACGAACTCCACCATCCGCCGCTCGCCCTCGCGCGACACCACCTGCGCGCGCTGCATGCCAGGAACGAACTGCGTCATCCGCGGGTAGTCGACGACCGTGTCCCACGCCAGCGCGAGCTCGGCCGGCACGACGCCCACCGCCAGCACCTTGAAGTGGCTGCCGTCGCGCTCGACCTTGACCTCCGCGGTCGGCGCCGCCAGCGCCGGCGCGGCGGCACTAAGGAGCGCTGCGGCCAGCCAGCCGGCGAATCGCCTGCGCATTGGTCCAGGAAAAGCACGCTTCGGCCGCGGCGCGCCAGGGCAGCCACTGCGCGCGCAGATGCTCGCGCGGCGCCAGCACCGGATCGAAACGAGTCGCCACGCGCAGGCCAAAGACATGCTCGACATTGTGCGTCACGCCCGGCGCGTAGCGGTGCCGCCAGTGCGGGTAGATCGTGTAGCGGTGGGTGAGCGCCCAGTCGTCGAAGTCGGCCGGGGCGCGCACGAGGCCGGTTTCTTCCGCCACCTCGCGCGCGCAGGTGGCGGCGAGCGGCTCGTCCAGCGCGTCGCGGCTGCCGGTGACCGACTGCCAGAAGCCGGGGTGATCGGCGCGCTCCAGCAGCAGCACGTCCGCAGCCGGCGTGTGGATCACGACCAGGACCGATTCGGGAAGCTTGCACGTTGCTACCGTCAAGGCGCTCACGGCGATTGCCCCACCCACTCGACCAGAAGCTCATCGAACGCGCTGGCGCCGGCGGCAGCGCGCAGGCGCTCGACGACCGCCGGCGGCAAGCGCCCCTGGGGATACTCGGCCGTCAGCAGGAACGGCAGTTCGTCGTCGAGCGAGCGCTTTCCTGCGCTGGCCGCAAGGATCGCCTGATCGACGGCCAGCCAGAAGTTCGATCCCTCCGTGTACAGCAGGCCGTAGGCGCTGAAGTCGCCGTCATCGATCTGCCGCTGCACCGCCAGTAGCGTTTGCCGCGGCGGCGCCGTCAGCGGCGGATAGCGGCGCTCGACGAGGTGCAGCGCACCGACCCCAGGATCGGCCCGGCGCAGCGCCTTGCGCGCGTAGTACTCGGCAAGGCTCTCGTTGAGCCAGTGCGGCAGCGGCTGAGGCGCCAGCTGGTGGAACTGCTCGTGCAGGACCAGCAGTTGCGCAAACGGCAGGCGCAGGGGCTGCGCGCGCCCCTCGACGGTCGCCACGTTGGCCAGGATCGACGAACTCCCCGCCGCACCGCCGGTCGCGCGCTGCGACTCTTCGATGGGCAGCCAGACGACGATCGACGGCTCCGTCGTCGGCGTCGCACGCACCACCTGCGCCAGATAGTCGAGGCCGGCGCGGTGCACGCGCTCGATCGCTGCGTAGTCGGCCTCGGCCACCTTCAGGTAAACGACCGGGCGGCCGCCCGCGACAAACCGGCGGGTCGGCAGGCTGCCGCCGGCGAAGTAGAACTCCGGCGCGGCGTCCAGCCCCGGCACGGTGCGCCGCGCGGCCGAGCCGCGCGCCATGCCGCCCAGCACCTCGCCCACGCCGCGAAACTCGATTAGCGCACCGCTTTCGGTGCCCGGCGCCCGCAGCAGTGAAGCGGGCTCCGACACCAGCCAGAACTTGCGCACCGGGTCGTAGAGGTTTTGCTGGTTGGACGCGTCCACGCCCAGCGGGCCGAGCGTGTCGAAGGCGATGGTCCAGGTCAGTTCGCGGCAGCCGGTGCGCGGGAGATGCCACCCGTCCTTGCGCAACGGCACGCCGCGCCCGTCGCAGCTCAGCCGCTCGGCCTGGATCGCCACCCCGATCTGCGCGCCCCGTGCCTGCACCGGCGCGGTGGCGAGGAAGCGCTCCCCCGCCGGCGCTGCCAGGCGCACCTGGGCTGTGGTCGGCTTGGCCGGGTCAAGCGTGACCTCGTAGACGAGTTCAGCGGCGGCCGCGGTGCCGAGTGTCGCGACCGCGAGCAAGGCCGCGGCAGCGACACGCAGCGGAACGCGAAGCAATCCGCGAACCCCGCTGCCGCGCCTTGCGCCGCCCGCCCTCACTCGACCCCATGCCCCTCGCGCGCGGGCCGCGCTGCGACGGCTTGCGGCTCGCCGCGCAGCCGGATATGCAACTCGCGCAACTGCTTTTCGTCCACCGCGCTCGGCGCCTGTGTGAGCAGGCACTGCGCGCGCTGGGTCTTGGGGAAGGCGATCACGTCGCGGATGCTGTCGGCGCCGGCCATCATCGTGACGATGCGATCCAGCCCGAAGGCGATGCCGCCGTGCGGCGGCGCGCCGTATTGCAGCGCGTCCAGCAGGAAGCCGAACTTGGCACGCGCTTCGTCCGGCCCGATCTTGAGCGCGCTGAAGACCTTGCTCTGCACGTCGGCGCGGTGGATCCGCACGCTGCCGCCGCCAATCTCCCAGCCATTGAGCGCCATGTCGTAGGCCTTGGCCAGGCACTTGCCGGGGTCGGTGGTGAGCAGGTCGAGGTGCTCGTCCTTGGGGCTGGTGAAGGGGTGATGCGCGGCGACGTAGCGCTGCGCTTCCTCGTCGAACTCGAACATCGGAAAGTCCACCACCCACAACGGCTTCCAGCCCGGTGCGGACAGGCCGTGCTTGCGGCCGAATTCGCTATGGCCGATCTTAGTGCGCAGCGCGCCGAGCGCATCGGCAACGACCTTGGCGCGGTCGGCGCCGAAGAAGATCAGGTCGCCGTCTTGCGCGGACGTAGCGGAGACGATCGCGGCTAGCGCCGCGTCGTGCAGGTTCTTGACGATCGGGCTTTGCAGGCCGTCGCGGCCTTTGGCTCGCTCGTTGACCTTGATGTAGGCCAGCCCCTTGGCGCCGTAGATCTTGACGAACTCGGTGTAGCCGTCGATCTCGCTTCTCGGCATCTCGCCACCGTGCGGGATGCGCAGTGCGGCGACACGGCCGTCGGCGAGTTCCGCTGCGGCACGGAACACCTTGAACTCCACGTCGCGCAGCGCGTCGGTGAGTTCCGTCAGCTCCAGCGCCACGCGCAGGTCGGGCTTGTCCGAACCGTACCGGCGCATCGCCTCCGCATAGCTCATCACCGGAAAGGGGTTCGGCAAGTCCACGTCCAGCACTTCCTTGAACACCACGCGGATCATTTCTTCCATCGGCGCGCGGATTTCGGCCTCGCCCAGGAACGAGGTCTCGATATCGATCTGCGTGAACTCCGGCTGGCGGTCGGCCCGCAGGTCTTCGTCGCGGAAGCACTTGACGATCTGGTAGTAGCGGTCGAAGCCCGCCACCATCAGCAACTGCTTGAACAACTGCGGGCTTTGCGGCAGCGCGAAGAACTGCCCCGCGTGCACGCGCGAGGGCACCAGGTAGTCGCGCGCGCCTTCGGGCGTGCTCTTGGTGAGCATCGGTGTCTCGATGTCGATGAAGCCCGCGGCATCGAGGTACTTTCGCACCGCCATCGCCACGCGGTAGCGCAGCTTGAGGTTGTTCTGCATCGCCGGCCGGCGCAGATCGAGCACGCGATGCGTGAGGCGCGTGGACTCGGACAGGTCGTCGTCGTCCAGTTGGAACGGCGGCGGCACCGAGGGGTTGAGAATCTCGATCGACTCGCACAGCACTTCGATCTCGCCCGACACGAGGTTGGCGTTGGCCGTGCCCTCGGGCCGGCGCCGCACGAGGCCGGTCACTTGCAGGCAGAACTCGTTGCGGATTTTTTCGGCGACGGCAAAGAGCGCGGGGCGGTCGGGGTCGCACACCACCTGCACCAGCCCTTCGCGGTCGCGCAGGTCGATGAAGATCACCCCGCCGTGGTCGCGGCGGCGGTGCACCCAGCCCATCAGGGTGACGGTGTGGCCGATGAATTTGCTGTCCACCAGGCCGGCGTATTCGGTACGCATGAGTAAAGCTCCGTAACGGGTGAGCCGCAGCGCGGCGCGCGCGGCGGCAAGGTTGTTCTTGCGGGCTTGATGTTGAGCCGGACGGATCCGGCGCAAGGTGGGGTCGAGCGGACGCGACGCCGCCCGACCCTAGCGGTTTCGGTCGGTGCGCGGCCGGGGGGCCAGCAGGCAGGTGGGGTCAATCGACATGGCCGGCATCTTACTGACCGAGCGGCTTCGGCTCAACCGCGGGCCGCGCGACCGTGCCGCCCGGCGTCACCACACCGAGCGAGACGTGGAACTTCAACGCATCGTCCACCGTGATGTCGGCGTCGCGCAGTTCCGCTTCGGCGACAAACAGCACGTAACCAGAGGTCGGGTTCGGCGCGGTCGGCACATAGACGGTGACGAAGCCTGCGCCCAGCTTGCGCTCCACCGGCGCGCTCGGCTCGCCGACGATGAAGCCGAGTGTCCAGTGCCCCGGCTGCGGAAACTGCACCAGCACCACCTTGCGGAAGGCGTTGCCCTTGGGCGAGAGCATGGTGTCGGACACCTGCTTCACGCTGGAGTAGATGGAACGCACGATCGGGATGCGCGAGAGCAAGCCCTCCCACCAGCGCAGCAGCCGGCGGCCGAAGAAGTTGCGCGCCAGCACGCCGGTGGCCAGCACGATCAGCACCGAAAGGATCAACCCGAAGCCCGGGATGTGGACGCCAAAAATCTGATCCGGATGCCAGGCGCGCGGCAGCAGCACCAGCGTGCGGTCGAGCGTGGTCAGGATGATGTCGAGGATCCACAGCGTGATGGCGAGCGGCAGCCAGATCAGCAGGCCGGGGACCAGGTACTTCTTGAGCATCGTCGACGATCGGCTGGTCGCGGGCGGCAGACCCTTGCCCCCACCCTAACCCTCCCCCGCTTCGCAGGGGAGGGAATGGCTGCCGCGGTGGGGTCTTCTCCCCTCGCCCGCATCAGCGGGAGAGGGGCGGGGGTGAGGGCAAAGGGCGCAACGCGCGCCGAGGTGCTTCAAGTGGGCTGCTAACTGCACGCCGCACACGCGCCTGTCCCGCAGGCGGGCGCGGCGGCTTTGGCATCGGCAGCCTTGGTTTCGGCGGGTTTGCCGTCGGACGGCTTGCTGTCGTTGGCCGCCGGGGTGGTGTCGGTCTTGGTCTCGCCGTCCTTCTTCGCCGTGGCGCCGTTGCCCTTGAAGTCGGTCGCATACCAGCCGCTGCCTTTCAACTGGAAGCCGGCGGCGGTCAACTGTTTGGCGAGCGACGGGGCGCCGCAGTCGGGGCAGTCGGTCAGCGGCGGGTCGGAGATTTTTTGCAGCTTCTCCACCTCGGTGCCGCAGTCGTCGCACTTGTAGGCATAAATCGGCATCGGTTTCCTCCTGACGTGTCTGGGTCTGGCCAGCAAAAAGCGCGCCGGATTATCGCCGAGCAGCGCGCGCGGCGAGGAATTGCGGGCGCAGCCCGGCGGATTCAAGCCGCGCGGCACAATGCGCTCTTCCACCCGCAGGAGCGCACCACCATGCCCGCCCGCCCGCGCAAGCCCGCACAACACCCCGCGCTCGCCGCGGTCGCCGCCGCCAAACAGCCGAAGGTCAAGGTCGCGGTCAGCGACATCGACGGCGTGCTGCGCGGCAAATACTTGCACCGCGACAAGTTTTTCTCGGCCGTGGACGGCGGCTTCGGCTTCTGCGACGTCGTGTTCGGCTGGGACATGATGGACGCCTGCTACGACAACACCACGCTGACCGGCTGGCACCACGGCTTTCCCGACGCACAGGTGCGGCTCGACCTCGCCACCCACCGCCAGGTGCCCTGGGACGGTGGCATCGATTTCTTTCTCGGCGAGTTCGTCACCGGCGCGGGCGCGCCGCACCCGCTGTGCCCGCGCCAGGTGTTGAAGCGCGTACTGGCCCGCGCCGCCAAACTCGGCGTGCAGCCGATGTGCGGGCTGGAGTTCGAGTGGTTCAACTTCCGCGAGACGCCGCAGTCCTGGGCGGCCAAGCGCGGCGTGGACCCCACACCGATCACGCCGGGCATGTTCGGCTACTCGCTGCTGCGCGCCAACGAGAACCGCGAGTTCTTCAACGCGCTGCTGGACGAGTTGCTCGCCTTTGACGTGCCGATCGAAGGGCTGCACACCGAAACCGGCCCCGGCGTGTACGAGGCGGCGATCCAGTTTTCCGCCGCACTTGAAGCCGCCGACCGCGCGCTGCTCTTCAAGGCGGGCGCGAAGGAGATCGGCGCACGCTTCGGCATCATGCCGAGCTTCATGGCCAAGTGGAGCGCGCAGTACCCCGGGTGCAGCGGGCACGTGCATCAGTCGCTCTCGGACGGCAAGAAAAATCTCTTCTTCGATGCCAAAGGCCGGCACGGCATGAGCAAGCTCTTCGAGAGCTATCTCGCCGGGCAGATCGCGGTGGCGCTGGAGTTCGCGCCGATGTTCTGGCCGACGATCAACAGCTACAAGCGGCTGGTCGATGGTTTCTGGGCGCCCGTCAAACCCACCTGGGGGTTGGACAACCGCACCGCCAGCTTCCGCGTGATCGCCGGCTCGCCCAAAAGCACGCGGCTGGAGACGCGCTGCCCCGGCGCCGACATCAACCCCTATCTGGCAGTCGCCGCGCTGGTCGCCGCCGGCCTGCACGGCGTGGAGAAAGGCTTGAAGCTCACCGCACCGCCGATCACCGGCACCAACCAGGGCGCCGAGCACATCGCCCGTGCACCGCGCTCGCTCGCGGAGACCACCGCGATCTTCCGCCAAAGTGCCGTGGCGCGCGACTGGCTGGGCGACGACTTCGTCGAGCACTTTGCCGCCACCCGCGACTGGGAATGGCGGCAGTGGCAGGACGGGGTGACGGATTGGGAGTTGAAGCGGTATTTCGAGATCGTCTAACCGGGACAACCATGACCACCATCGATACCGCCGCCCTCGACCAACTGTTCCGCACCGCCCGCACCCACAATGCCTTCAGTGGCGAAGTGACCGAAGCCGACGTGCGCGCGCTCTACGACCTGGTGAAGATGGGTCCGACCACCGCCAACGCGCAGCCGGCGCGCTTCGTCTTTCTGCTCACGCGCGCGGCGCGCGAGCGGCTGGCGCCGGCGCTGGCGCCGGGCAATCTGGACAAGACGCTCACCGCGCCCTGCACGGTCATCGTTGCGCACGACCTGGAGTTCTACGAGCAGTTGCCGCGCACTTTTCCGCACACCGATGCGCGCTCCTGGTTTGCCGGCAAGCCGGAGCACATCGCCACCACCGCCTTGCGCAACGGCTCGCTGCAAGGCGCCTATCTGATACTGGCGGCGCGCGCGCTGGGCTTCGACACCGGGCCGATGTCCGGCTTCGACAACGCCAAGGTGGACGCCGAGTTTTTCCCGGACGGCAAGTGGAAGAGCAATTTCCTCGTCAACCTGGGCCGCGGCGACGCGAGCAAGATTTTCCCGCGCAACCCGCGGCTGGCGTTCGAGGAAGCCTGCCGCGTGCTTTGAGGGACGAGGTTCGACGATGACACTGCCCCGCACCCTCGCCGCGCTTGCCGCCGCACTGCTGCTGGCCGCCGCCGCCCACGGCAAGACGCTGCGCATCGCCAGCGCCTTCGACCCGAACTCGCTCGACCCGCATGCGCTGGCGCTGCTGTATCACTCGCGGGTGGCAACGCAGATTTACGAGGGGCTCGTCAACCGCGACCGCGACTTCAAGTTGGTGCCGTCGCTGGCGGTGTCGTGGCAGGCGGTGACGCCGACGCTGTGGCGCTTCAAGCTGCGGCCCGACGTGCGCTTCCACGACGGCGCACCGTTCACCGCCGACGATGCGGTCTTCTCGCTGGAGCGGGCGATGGCCAGGACCTCGCAGCGCTCCACCCAGTTGCGCGGCATTGCCGGCGTGCGCAAGGTGGATGCGCTGACCATCGAGATCGCGCTCGCCGCCCCCGATGCGGTGCTGCCCGAAAAGCTCTGGCTGGTGGCGATGATGAGCAAGGCCTGGGCGGAGAAGAACAACGTCGCCCTGCCGCAGGACTACAACGCCAAGCAGGAGACCTACGCAGCGCGCAACGCCAACGGCACCGGGCCGTGGGTGCTCAAGCGCTACGAACCGGACCGCCGGCTGGTGTTGGCCGCCAACCCGCACTGGTGGGGCCGCGACGAGCAGGGCCTCGGCAACGTCACCGAGGCGATCTTCACGACGATCCAGTCCGATGCGACGCGGCTGGCGGCGCTGGCCTCGGGCGAGGTGGACTTCGTCTTCGACCCGCCGTTCCAGGACATCGCGCGGCTGCAATCCGGCGGCCGCTTCAAGCTGGCGCAGACGAGCGACATCGGCACGCAGTACCTCGGCTTCGACCAGGCGCGGGCCGAGCTGGAGGGCTCCGACCTCAAAGGGCGCAACCCGTTCGAGGACGTGCGCGTGCGCCGCGCGGTGTACCAGGCGATCGACGTCGAGGCGATCGTCGCCAAGGTGCTGCGCGGGCAGGCCACACCGACCGGATCGTTCGTGTCGCGGCAGGTCGACGGCTACGTGCCGGAACTGGAGCGGCGGCTGCCCTTCGACCCCGCGGCCGCGCGCGCCCTGCTCAAGGAGGCCGGCTACGGCAACGGGTTCTCGGTCACGCTCGACTGCGTCAACGTCACCTTTCGCGCCGCGGTGTGCCAGGCGATCGCAGCGATGCTGGCGCAGGTGGACATCCGGGTGAGCTTCCAACCGGCGCCCGCGGCGATCTTCTTTCCCAAACTGACGCAGGCGACCACGAGCTTCTTCGAGGTCGGCTGGTCGCCGGGCACCGATCCCTGGGTCTTCTTCCAGAACATGGTGCGCACCTACGACGGCGCCGGGGCCGGCGCCTTCAACGGCGGGCGCTACAGCAACGCCAAACTGGATGCGCTGATCGACGCGATCCGCGTCGAGCCCGACCTGAAGCGCCGCAACGCGCTTGCAGGCGACGCGCTGAGGCTGATGGCGGCAGAACTGCCGCTGGTGCCGCTGTACCGCCGCACGCTGACCTGGGCGATGCGGCCCAACATCGCCGTCGTGCAGTGGCCCAGCGACGTGCTGGAGCTGCGCTGGGTGCGCGTCGATTAACCGGCGATGAACCCCCACGCCGCCCAGCTGTGGCGCGCGCCCCGCTGGGCGCTGGCGCTGCTGCTCGCCTGCCTGGGGATGCTGGGGCCGTTTGCGGTCGATACCTACCTGCCGGCGTTTGGCAGCATTGCGCGGGCGCTGGACGCGTCGCCGGCGCAAATGCAGCAGACGCTGTCGGCTTACCTCGCCGGCTTTGCGCTGATGAACCTCTTCCACGGCGCGCTCGCGGACAGCTTCGGCCGCCGGCCGGTGGTGCTATGGGGAGTGGCCGCGTTCACGCTCGCCTCCATCGGCTGCGCGCTGGCGCAGACCATCGGGCAGTTGGTGTTCTTCCGCCTGGTGCAGGGACTGGCCACGGGGGCGGGCATCGTCGTTTCGCGCGCGGTGATCCGCGATCTTTATCCGCCCGCCGATGCGCAGCGGATGATGTCGCAGGTGACGATCTTCTTCGGCGCCGCACCGGCCGTGGCGCCGATCGTCGGCGCGCAGTTGTACGTGGCGCTCGGCTGGCACTCGGTGTTCTGGTTCCTCGCCGCGGTGGGGGCGCTGCTGTGGGCGGCCAACTGGCGGCTGCTGCCGGAGACGCTGCACGCCGAACACAAACAGCCGTTCAACGCCGGCAACCTGATGCGCGGCTACTTGGCGCTGCTGGCGCACCCGCGCTTTTTGCTGCTGGCGCTGGCCAGCGGCGTGCCGTTCAACGGCATGTTTCTCTACGTGCTGTCGGCACCGGCGTTTCTCGGCGAGGTGCTGGGCTTGCGGCCGACGCAGTTCTTCTGGTTTTTCTGCACCACCATCGCCGGCATCATGGCCGGCGCCTGGGCGAGCGGGCGGCTGGCCGGCCGCATCAAGCCGCGGCTGCAAATCCGCATCGGCTTTTCGATCATGGTCGCCGTGTCGTTCATCAATGTGGCGGCCAATCTGTTCTTCACCGCGCAGCCGTGGTGGGCGCTGCCGCCGATCGGCCTCTTTGCCTTCGGCTGGTCGCTGATGGTGCCCGTGGTGACGATCATGGTGCTCGACCTCGTGCCCGAGCGGCGCGGGCTGGCCTCGTCGCTGCAAGCGGTGGTCGGCAGTGTCGCCAACGCCTTCGTCGCCGGCGTGATCTCGCCGCTGGTGATGCACTCCGCACTGGCGCTGGCGCTCACTTCGATGGCGCTGATGTCGATCGGCCTGGTGTCGTGGATCGTGGTCAACCGGGTGGCGCGACGGCGGTGAGCGAGATACCGCTGCACCCCGCTCAACCGCATCGAGCCTAGGTCCGCACGGGACATTGCCCCGTGCCATCGCCGCCGCGCCTCACCCGCCGATCAAGGACTGGACAACCGGTAGGTCACGGTCTTCAGGTAATTGGGCGGCGCAATACCGGTATAGGTGTAAGTCTCGTCGCAACCCAAGAATCGGCCAGCCGCCACGCCCCACCAGCAGACGCTGGCAACACGATAGGCCGCTGCGCCAGTCGCACCTCCGGTTAGGTTGCCGTCGTTGCTGTTGGTGTAGTCAATCGTTACGTTGATGCGCAAGGCATCGAAGGTCCCCGCCGGAACGGTGATCGACTCAAATCCGACGACTTCGCCACGCAGCGAACCCGACTCCCGATAGCCCGCTGCGCACTGGTAGTTCCAAGTGCTGGCGTAGCTCTTGCCCACGTATAGCGGATAGTCGAAAAAGGCGCGGGGCGGCGTATATGTGCAAAGATTGGTGCCGCCACTATTCAGCACGAAATTTCGGGAAACTCGCGCACCTGTCGTAGTGTTGTTCACGGTGCTGGTCACCGCGCCATTGACGCTCCGCGCCACGGAGTAACTGGCGTCGGCGTTGATGGCGACGACCGTATTCGTGTACGACACCCCTTCCTGCGAGTTGTCGTTGAATACGTTGGTCTGCGCGTAAGTCGAGATCCGACCCAAAGTTTGGACGGTAGCTGCGTAACGTTGTGCGGCGACCGCGATGGTTACGGTGGCCGGCTTGCTGCCGTCGACGGTAGAGGTGGCAGTCAAGGTCACCGTGCGTGCCAGCGGCGAGACGATCCTCACATCCCAGGTCGTGCTGTCGATCGTGCCCGGCGTCAGGGTTGCGCCGTTAAGCGTCGAAGTCCAGTTGACCGCGGACGTCGAAGTCAGACGGATCTGGTCGCTCGATTGCACGCTCAACGAGCCGCTGCCGCCGTTGGCGACCGAAAAGCCGCCGACGGCGACGCCGGCCACGGACGCCGTCAAGGTGAAGTTGCCGCTAGGCGCAGGCGGCGGCGAATCTCCCCCGCCGCCACCACAACCGGAAATCGTGACCGACAACAGCAAAGCAAGACAGGCGACGATCGATCACACAGCGACCTCCCAAGAGTTATGAACGTACAGGCACGGGCCCACGGTGCCGGACTCGCCGAGCGTTAGGCTGGCTTCGCTACCGGAACCATCGGCATAGTAAGTGGTTTGTACACACCGCCCCAATTGACTCTATCACGTTTAGATGGTTTGCGCGATTGACTTGCATCAACGCCAAACACTGAGACAGTGCATTGGCCCGGTACATCGTTGCGACCCTCAGTCACGGGGCCAACCCCTCCGTCGCCGGCGTGATCTCGCCGCTGGTGATGCACTCGGCACTGGCGCTGGCGCTGACTTCGATGGGGCTGATGTCGATCGGCCTGGTGTCGTGGATCGTGGTCAACCGGGTGGCGCGACGCGGGCGATCGGCGTCCCTTACAATCGAGTAAGGAAATAGACTTTGAGTAAGGAGCCCCCATGAGCGAAGCGACGCTGACCAGCAAAGGCCAATTGACGCTGCCCAAGCCGGTGCGCGACGCGCTGGGCCTGCAAGCGGGCGACCGGATCGACTTCGTCGAATCCGAACGCGGCTATCTGCTGGTGCCGGTCAACCGCGACCTGCGCACGCTGCGCGGCATGTTCAAGGGCCGGCGCAAGAAGGCAGCCACACTCGCCGACATGAAAGCCGCGATCGCCGAACTGGGCAGCGAAAAGTGGTAGGCGTGGACACCAACGTGCTGGTGCGCTACTTCGCCGACGACGACGCGGCGCAGTCGGCGCAGGCGCGCGCGCTGCTGGAGCGGCAACTGACGCGCGAGGCACCGGGCTACGTCTGCGCCACCACGTTGGCGGAGTTCGCCTGGGTCCTGCGGCGCGCGTACGGCGGCGGACGCGCGGAGATCGCCGAGGCGCTGCTGGGCGTGCTGACCGCGTCCAACCTGGTCGTCGAGCACAAGGCGCAGGCGTGGCAGGCGCTGGCCGAGTTCCGCAATGGCCCGGCCGGGTTCAGCGACTGCCTCATCGGGCAAATCAACCGGGCGGCAGGCTGCGAGCACACCGTTACCTTCGACCGTCAGGCCGCGCGCCAGACGGGGTTCAAACTGCTTGGCTCCTGAAGGACAGCGCGCTCGCCTATTGTTGCCGCGCCATGATCGATGCGAGAATTTTTCGATGGACTTGCACTTCCCCCGTGAGCGCGTGCGCTCGGTCCGCGACTTCATCCTGCGCTACCTGCTGATCGTGGCCGGCATCCTGACTGCGTTGGGCGTGGGGCAGTGGAACGAAAATCGCAAGGCCGAGCGCTTGGCCGCCGAAGCCGAGTCGGCGATCCGCGAAGAGTTGACGGCCAACGCCAAGGACTTGCGCGAGAGCATTGCAACCAACGACGAGCGTCTGGCGCAACTCAGGCCCATCATCGAGTCGCTGCGGGAGAAGAAGACACTCGCCGAGGCGCGCGCGTGGCTGAAGACCAACGTCAAGGCAGGCGACATCACTCTCGGCGTCTCGGCACCGACCCTTCGGCGGGCGGCATGGCAGACAGCGACCTCGACCGGCGCCGTGCGCAAGATGAAGCCGGAGACGCTGCGCGAGTTCGCGATGATCTACAGCGCGCAAGAAGATATTGGCGGAATCTCGGCGGCAATCACGCCGCACATGTTCGCGGGAGTGCTCGACGTCTTGAGTTCCCGCGATGGCGACGCAGCGCTCGCCGACCTGCGGCGGGGACTGATGGCGGTGGGAGCGGTCAATGAAGTTCTCGGCCAGAATCATCGCGAACTCCTCAAACAGATCGAGGAAACGCTGGGATCGGCCGATGCCACCCACGCGCCGCAGCAACCTCCAGCAGACTCGCAAAAGCCTTCCAAGTGACCCTCGCCAAATTCTCTTTTCCCACTGCCATCCACTTCGGCCCGGGCGCGCGCAAGCTCGCCGGCGTGCATCTGCGCGAACACGGCTGCAAGCGGCCGTTGATCGTCACCGACCGCGGGCTGGCCCCGCTGCCGGTGCTGCGCGAGTTCATGTCGCATCTGGCCACCGGGCTCGACGTCGGCGTCTACTCGGGCGTGCACGGCAACCCGACCGCGCAGCAGGTGATGGACGGCGCAGCGGCCTTCCGCACGCATCGCGCCGACAGCGTGATCGGCTTTGGCGGCGGCGCGGCGCTCGACGTGGCCAAGGTGGTCG
The DNA here is from genome assembly GCA_021298875.1 of Burkholderiales bacterium. GTDB lineage: Bacteria > Pseudomonadota > Gammaproteobacteria > Burkholderiales > Burkholderiaceae_F > JAJTHJ01. Next base: position 14,676 of record JAJTHJ010000033.1, read on the forward strand.
CGCTGATGGGCGTGCACGACGGGCATGTGATCGAGTACGTGTGGGATCACCCGCAGGTGCGGCCGATTGAGCGCGAGTTGCCCTACCTCATCGCGCTGCCGACCACCAGCGGCACCGGCTCCGAGGTCGGCCGCTCCAGCGTGGTGAGCGAAGACGACACGCACCTGAAGCGGATCGTCTTTTCGCCGAAGCTCCTGGCGCGCGCGGTGTTTGCCGACCCGGAACTGACGCTCGGCCTGCCGCCCGCGGTGACCGCCGCGACCGGCATGGACGCGCTGACGCACAACGTGGAGTCCTACCTGTCGCCGGCCTATCACCCGTTGTGCGACGGCATCGCGCTGGAAGGCACGCGCATCGCCGCGCGCGCGCTCGCCACCGCGGTGCGCGAGCCGGCCAACCTGCAAGCGCGCGCCGACATGATGATGGCTTCGATGATGGGTGCCATCGCCTTCCAGAAAGACCTCGGCGCCGTGCACTCCTGCGCGCATGCACTGGGCGCCGTGTGCGATCTGCATCACGGGCTGGCGAATGCGTTGATGATCGAACCGGTGATGAAGTTCAACCTCGAAGCGGCGCCGGCCAAGTTTGCGGAACTCGCGCATGTGGTCGGCGCGGCGGGGGCGGAGGACTTCGTGCCTTGGCTGGCGCGGCTCAAACGCGAGATCGGCATTGCGCCGTCGCTGTCGGCGGTGGGCGTGAAGCGCGAGCAGTTGGGGCGGCTGGTGGAGATTGCCGAGAAAGACATCTGCCACCAGACCAATCCGCGGAAGTGCGTGGCGGCGGAGTTCGAACGGTTTTTTGCGGAGGCGCTGTAGCGGCTTGCGATGCATGCGACCTTGTTGCTGCGGTCTTCCCTCACCCGGCGCTTCGCGCCACCCTCCCCCGGAGGGGGAGGGTCAAAAGCCCCTCTCCCCACGGGAGAGGGGTTGGGGTGAGGGAAGACCGCTGCCCTCGGCTCGCTCGCCCTGCACCGGTACGATCCCTTAAATCCATGCCCCACCGCCCCGACATCGGCATCTCCGCCTGCTTCTTCCACGCCGACCCGACGCGACCAATCTTTACCGGCAAGACGCTGCAGTACGTCGAGCAGTCGATCGTCCATTGGGTGCAATCGGCCGGCGCTATCGCCTATCTGATCCCCTCGCCCGAGGGGCCGACCAAGCGCGGCGACGTGTCGCTCGACCACTACGCGGAGCGGCTCGACGGCCTGCTGCTCGAAGGCGGCTCGGATATGTGGCCGGGCAGCTATGGCGAAGAGCCGCTGCGACCCGAGTGGAGCGGCGACCGCGTCCGCGACGAATACGAGATCGCGCTGATCCGCGCGTTCGTGGCGCGCGGCAAGCCGGTGTTCGGCGTCTGCCGCGGCTTGCAGGTGATCAACGTCGCCTTTGGCGGCACGCTGTACCAGGACATCGCCACGCAGTTGCCCGGTGCGCTCAAGCACCGCGACGCGGCGCTGTACGACCGCAACTTCCACACCGTGGACCTCGTGCCCGGCTCGCGGCTAGCGGCGCTCTACCCCGGCGTGGACAACGTCGCGGTCAACAGCGTGCACCACCAGGGCATCCGCGATCTGGCACCGTTCTTCGAGGTCGAAGCGCGCTGCCCCAACGATGGCACGATCAAAGCGATCCGCTACGACAACGCGCGCGGCAGCGTGAAAAGCTATGTTGCCGCCGCGCAATGGCACCCCGAGTTTCACGACTGGACTAACCCCGATATCCTGAGCGGCGATCGGCTGCTGGCCGACTTCCTCGGCGCCTGCAAGCGCTGACCTGCGCACGCCCGACACCCGACGACCGACCGCCCCCATGCTGCATATCACCAACCCCGCCAACGGCACCGTCATCGCCGAACTGCCCGAAGACTCCGCCGAGGGCATCGCCGCCAAGTTCAAGGCCGCGCGCGCGGCCCAACGCGCGTGGGCGGCCACCCCGCTTGCGCATCGGCTCGAATGCATCAAGCGCTTTCGCCAGGCGCTGATCGACGGCCGCGAGCGGCTGGCCGCGATCCTCACCTCCGAAGTCGGCAAGCCGATCAAGCAGGCACGCAACGAGTTAAATGGGCTGCTCGGCCGCATCGACTTCTTCCTGGCCGAAACCGAGCGCACGCTCGCGCCGCGAACGGTGCACGACGAAGGCGGCATGCGCGAGGTGATCGCGCACGAGCCGCTTGGCGTAATCGCCAACATCTCCGCCTGGAACTACCCGTACTTCGTCGGCGCCAACGTGTTCGTGCCGGCGCTGCTCACCGGCAACGCGGTGCTGTACAAGCCGTCCGAGTACGCCACGCTCACGGGGCTGGAGATCGGCAACCTGCTGCATGCGAGCGGCGTGCCGCAAGACGTATTCGCAGTGCTGGCGGGCGGCCCGCGGGTGGGCATCGAACTGCTCAAGCACGCGGTCGGCGGCGTGTTCTTCACCGGCAGCTACGCCGCCGGCAAGCGCATCGCGGAAGCGACGGCCGGCCGCATGATCAAGCTGCAACTGGAGCTCGGCGGCAAAGACCCGACCTACGTCTGCGAAGACGTGGACCTGGCGGCCGCCGCCGCATCGCTCGCCGACGGCGCGATGTACAACACCGGGCAAAGCTGCTGCTCGGTCGAGCGCATCTACGTGCACGAGAAGATTCACGACGCCTTCGTCGCCGCCTTCGTCGCGGAGGTGCGCGGCTTCAAGCGCGGCGAGCCGACGATGGAAGACAGCTACATCGGCCCGCTGACGCGCGCACCGCAGGTCAAAGTGTTGGAGTTGCAAGTGGCCGATGCGCTGGCCAAGGGCGCGCGCTGCCTGCTGGGCGGCCACAAGGTCGAGCCGCCCGGCAACTGGTTCGAGCCGACCGTGCTTGTGGACGTCAACCACGACATGACGGTGATGCGCGAGGAAAGCTTCGGCCCGATCATCGGCATCCAGAAAGTGGCCAGCGACGAAGAAGCGGTACGACTGATGAACGACACCGAATACGGCCTCACCGCCGGCGTCTACACCCGCGACGAAGCGCGCGCCCGCCGCATCCTGGCGCAGGTCCACGCCGGGAGCGTCTATTGGAACTGCTGCGACCGCGTGAGCCCCCGGCTGCCCTGGTCGGGCGTCGGGCACTCGGGCGTCGGGCTGACGCTATCGACCTACGGGATCGAGACGTTTACGCGGTTGAAGGCGTGGCACTTGCGGGCGGCGTGAACCTTTGGACTGACATGAGGAAACAGCAACGCAAGGTTCGGAGCGACCGCACCGGTCGCCTCGTCCTTTCGCTACCCGACTGGATCGCACTGAGCGCTTCTATCGAACGCGCCGACCGACCACGACCCAAGCTTGCCGCGGCCGCCCGACGGTACCTACAGTGCAGAGCCGTTGGCGCGTGAGTCGTCCGACCAATTCTCTTTCCACTTCAATCGGACGACGAAGGCACGTCATTCCCGCGCAAAGGGGAATCCAGTGTCCTGCGCGAAAATCGCTGGGTTCCCGCTCCCCGTTTTCGCGGGGACAAGCTTCGCAGGAACGACGAAATTTGCCCGATGATCTGGAAACGAGATCATGAAACGAACGACCAGAGCACCCTCACCCGGCGCCTTCGGCGCCACCCTCTCCCGCTGATGCGGGCGAGAGTACTTGGAAGTCGAGCGACCCGGCTTTGAGTTTCGCGATGCGCCGCTCGCTCGCGGCGACGAAGGCGAGTGCATCTTCGACCACTGCACAGGCGCGATCGGCCACGGCGCGCACTGCGCCGGCAAGCGCGGCGAGACGGCGGTTCGCCGCGACGCGACGCGTGCGCCGACGGCGCTTGCGCGTAGCCACACCGCCGCGGCGAGCCAAGTTCACTCCTCGTCCTCCTCCGCCCCCTTCTTGCTCTTGTACGCGGTCGCCAATTGCGCCTGCACCTGCGGCGGCACGGCTTCGTAGTGCGACAGTTCCATCGAGAAGCTGCCGTGGCCCTGGGTGATAGCCTTCAGGCGCCCGGCGTAGCCGTCCAGTTCCGGCAGCGGCGCCACCGCGCGCACGATCATCATGCCGCCGGCGAGGTTGTCGGTGCCGGTCACCTGGCCGCGGCGCGTGGATAGGTCGCCGGTGATGTCGCCCATGTTCGCGTCGGGTGTGACCACCTCGACGTTGACGATCGGCTCCAGCACGATCGCGCGCGCCTTGGCCAGCGCGTCCAACATCGCCTTGCGGCCGGCGGAGACGAAGGCGATTTCCTTGCTGTCCACCGCGTGGTGCTTGCCGTCGTAGACGACCACGCGCACGTCGTGGATCGGGTAGCCGGCGACAAAGCCGGTGGCGAGCACTTCGCGCACGCCCTTTTCCACCGCCGGAATGAAGTTGTACGGGATCACGCCGCCCTTGACCTGATCGACAAACTCGAAGCCCTCGCCGCGCGCGCGCGGCTCGATCCGCAGATACACCTCGCCGAACTGGCCGGCGCCACCGGTCTGCTTCTTGTGGCGCGCGTGGCCTTCGGCACCGCTGGCGATGGTCTCGCGGTAAGGCACGCGCGGCGGCCGCGTCGCGACCTCGACCTTGTATTGGTTGGCCATCCGCTCCAGCACCGAGCGCAGATGCAGGTCGGAGAGTCCGCGCACCACGGTCTCGTTGAGCACGGCGTCGTGCTCGATGGACAGCGTCGGGTCTTCGGCGGCGATCTTGGCCATCACCTCGCCGATGCGCGACTCGTCGCCGCGCCGCTTGGGCTCGATCGCCAGCCCAAACATCGGCTTGGGAAAGTCCAGCGGCTTCATGTGGATCGCGTCTTCGTCGTGCGAGTCGTGCAGCACGCAGTCGAAGACGATCTCCTCGACCTTGGTCACGGCGCCGATGTCGCCGGGCACGAGTTCCGGTACCTCCACCGTGTCCTTGCCTTGCAGCAGGTACGGGTGCGCGACCTTGAAGGGCTTCTTGCCGTCGCCGACGAAGAGCTGCGAGTCCTTGGTGATGCGCCCCTGGTGCACGCGGAAGATGCCGATCTTGCCCACGTAGGGGTCGTTGACCACCTTGAACACATGCGCGAGCACGTGCTTGGTCGGGTCGGGTTCGGAGTGGAATTCTTCAGCCGCCTCGCCCTCGCCCTTCACAAACAGCGGCGGGTTGCCCTCGGTCGGGTTGGGCAGGTGGCGGACGATCACATCCAACAAGTCAGCGACCCCCGCGCCGGTACGGGCGGACGTAAAACACACCGGGATGATGTGCCCTTCGCGCAGCGCCTTCTCCAGCGGGTCGTGCAGGGTGGAAGGATCGACGCTGCCTTCCTCCAAATACTTCTCCATCGCGGCGTCGTCCACTTCGACCACTTGCTCCATCACCTTGCGGTGCACTTCGGCCACCGACGAGAAGTCCGCCTCGCCGTCGTCCTTGTCGAAGCAGTCGATCACCCGCTTACCGCCCTCGGCCGGCAGGTTGATCGGCAGCACCTCGGCGCCGAAGGCCTCCTGCAATTCGGCCAGCAACCGCGGCAGGTCGAGGTTCTCGGCGTCGATCTTGTTGACGACGATCATCCGGTCGAGCTTGCGCTTGCCCGACCAGTCCATCATCCGCCGCGTCACGAGTTCGATGCCCTTGCCGGCATCGACCACCACGGCCACCGTTTCCACCGCATCCAGCGCGCCAATCGCATGGCCGAGAAAGTCCGGGTAGCCCGGCGTGTCGATCAGGTGAATGCGCGTGTCCTTGTACTCGCAGTGCAGGACGGCCGCGCGCAGCGAATGGCCGGCGGCTTTCTCCTGCGGGTCGAAGTCCGACACCGTGGTGCCGCGTTCGACCGCCCCGGCCGCGGCGATCTTGCCGGCCTTGGCGAGCAGTTGTTCGGCGAGGGTCGTCTTCCCACTCGCACCGTGGCCCACGAGCGCGAGGGTACGGATACGGTCGGTGGTAAAGCTGGGCATGGCAGGGCCTCCTGACGCTCTGTGGGCGGATAAGTTGGGCGGAATTTACCCGCCAGCCGGCATCGGCGCCCGCCGCGCGCGCGCAGGGCTTGGCGCAGGTCAAACTCCCTTCGGCTATTGTCCGCCTGCCCGCCGCCGCGGGTGCCCAAATCATGCGCCGGCACCTTCTCGCCCTCGCCTTCCTGACGCTCGCCACCGGCGCGGTCGCGCAGGTACCGATACCCGGCCTCGCCAAGCCCGCCGCAGCCGAGACGCCCAAAGCGGCACCGGCAGAGTCGCCCGAGCAGGCCCGCGCCCGCCTGCAAGCGCAACTGGACGAAGCCCGCGCCGAGCGCCAGCGGCTCGAAGACGAAATCCAGCGCGGCACGCTGCCCGCCGGCATCACCGACGACGACGCCGTGCGCCTGCGGCGCGCACTGGACGAAACCGTATTCGCGATCGAAGGCCGCCTGCGGCTGGCCGCCGACCTGACCGCCGCGCAGCGCGCGCTGGCGCAGGCCGAGCAGGCGCAGCGCGAGTGGACGGGCTTTGCCGAGCCACCCCCGTATTCGGCGCTGATGGTGGACCGGCTGCGCGACGAGGCCGCGTTGGCCGGGGCCCAGGTGGCTGCGCTCGAAGGCGCCGGCCTTCAGGCCACCCGTGAGGTCGGCAACCTCAAGAAGCGGATCGACGCCGCCGAAGCCGACGTGCGCCGCCTGCGAGAAGCGCGCGAGCGGGCCAAATCGGGCACCGAAGCCGCAGCAGACTGGCAATTGGCGGCCGCCCAGCGCACGGCCCGCGCGGCGGCGGCGCTGGCCGCGCTGGCGCAACTGTCGGGCGAGGTGGCCACCGCCCGTGCCGGCGCCGAGCGCGCCCGGCTGGCGTTGTTGCAGCGGAAGATCGCGGTGGCGGCGAGCCAGGTGCGCTTCGACGAGTCCGACCTGACCCGGCTGCGGGCCGATACGCGCGTGCAGACCGAGCAACTGCGCAAGCAACTGGACGAGGCCATCGCCCGCAGCAACCGCCGGGCGCGCGAGCGCGAGCGGGCGGCGCAGGCCGCGGGCACCGCCGTCGCCGGCAGCGCGGAGGCGGCGGCGCTGCAGGCCACGCTGCGCGCCGCCGACGCCCGGGCCGAGACCGCACGCTTCGAGGTCGATGCGTTGAGCGGCGAAGTGACCGTGGCCGATGCGCGCGAAGAGCTCGCCCGGCTGCGCTTCGAAGCCGGCCGCTCGGCCGACGCGG
>JAJTHJ010000297.1 GCA_021298875.1 Burkholderiales bacterium
ACGCGGGCACCGCCCGCAGCCGTTGCAGGTCGCGCGCAATGGCCTGCCGCAACGGCGTCAGCCGCGGCGTCTCGCTGCGCGCCAGCCGTGCGTCGGCCGCCTGCAACGCCGCCAACGCCGCTGGCACGTCGTCGCCGAACTGCAACTCGTGCGCAGCGAGCATCAACAGTCGGTCGACCTCGAGCAGCACCAGCTCGTCGCGCCCGCGCGTCAGATCGGCCACCAGACCGTCGAGCGCAGCGGCGTTGGTGCGGTTGTCCGCGACCTCGGCGGCAAGTTTGTCGAGCGCGGCCTGACGCTGCGCGGCCTGCTCCCGGGCGGTGCGCAGTTCCGCGGTCAAGTGTTCGATCCGCTGCCGCTGCCGCACCTGCTCGCGCTGTACGGTCGCATAGGCCCAGACCCCAAGCGCTATGGCCGCCGCGCCCGCCACCAGCAACGCGAGCGCGCGCGAGCGTGGCTGGGGCGATGCGGGTGGCGTCGGCGGGTTTTCCATCGGTCGCGCAAGAGGCGCGCCGATTCTACTGACCGAGGCCGTTACGTCGCGTCAACCGCCGCCTGGATCGCCGCCGCGTTGGGCGCGCACAGTCGCACGTCGCCGAATCCGCTCACGCGCAGGCGCTCGGCAATGCGCGGGTGCGAGGCGAGCGCCGGGCCTGCGCGCAACGCGGCGAGCGCGGCCGGCGCATCGCGCATCGCGTCCATGAGCGCCGCCACCGCCTCGCTGCTGGTGACGACGCTGGCCACGGCGCCCTGCTCCGCGTGCCGGTGCAGCCAGTCGAGATCGGCGTCGTTCGGCGCATGGGCACGCCGCTCATAGACGGCGAGCGGCTCCACCTGCGCGCCAACTTCGCGCAGCCGGTCGAGCAGCCACTCGCGCCCGCCCTGCGCGCGCAGGACCAGTGCGCGCTGCGGCGGCGACGGTTGCGCGGAGAGCGCGGACCACAGCGCTTCGGAGCCGGACTCGGCATCGTCGCCGGCGGCGGAAAAGACTATCGCCGCGTTGGCGCCGGCAAGCCGCTCACGCACCGCGCGCTCGGTACCGGCACCGACGACCGCGATCGCCGTTGTCGTCGGCCATGCGTCCGACAAAACCGCCGCCGTTGCCCGCACCGCCGCCGGACTGACAAAGATCGCAAGGTCGTAATCCGCCAAGCGCGCCAGCGTGTCCGCGACGGCCTGCGGATCGGGCGCCGGGCCGAGGTCGAAGGCCGGCAACCACAGCGCATCGACACCGAGCGCCGCCAGTTCTGCCGTCACTCGCCGGCCGGCTTCTTCGGGGCGGGTGACGACGACGGGCAGTGCCACGGCAATCAGACCGCGATCAGCGCGAGCGCGCCCTGCGCTTTCAGTTGCGCGACGAGATCGGCGGCCAGGCGCTCGCCGTCGGCCGGGGCGGAGCGGCCCTCGGCGGCGACGAACTCGCCCGTCTTGGCGCTGCCCACGCGAGCGCGCAGGAACAGCTCACCACCTTCGACTTCGGCATAAGCGGCCAGCGGCACCTCGCAACTGCCGCCCAGCGCGCGCGAGACTGCGCGCTCGGCCGCGGTGGCGGCGCGGGTGGCGGCGTCTTCCAGCGGAGCGACCAGTACGGCGGCTGCGGCATCGCCGGCGCGGACTTCGATGCCGAGCGCGCCCTGCCCCGGCGCCGGCAGGAACTTGTCGGTCGGGAGCACTTGGCGGATGCGCTGCGCGAGCCCGAGCCGCTTGAATCCCGCAGCGGCCATGATCAACGCATCGAAGTCGCCGCGGTCGAGCTTGGACAAGCGCGTGCCCACATTGCCGCGCACCGGAAGAATCTCCAACTTCGGATACGCAGCGCGCAGCATCAACTCGCGCCGCAAACTTGAGGTGCCGACCTTGCCGCCGGCGGGAATGTCGTCCAGGCTCGCGAAGCGCGGCGAGACAAAGGCATCGCGCGGGTCTTCGCGCTCGGTAATCGCGGCGAGCGTGAACTCCGCTTCCAGCACCATCGGCACGTCTTTGAGCGAGTGCACGGCGAGATGTGCGCGACCTTCGCGCAGCGCGACCTCCAATTCCTTGATGAAGAGTCCCTTGCCACCGACTTTGGCCAGTGCGCGGTCGAGAATCTGGTCGCCGCGCGTGGTCATGCCGAGGAGTTGCACAGGCTCGCCGTGCAGGACGGTCAGCCGGTCGCGAATGTGCTCTGCCTGCCAAAGGGCAAGCGGGCTTTCGCGGGTGGCGATGATCCAGGGCGCTGGCATCGAATGTGCTCCGTGTCTTTAACGCGGCGCGGACTGTAGCAAGCGCTTCGATATGCTCGCCCGCCGAGGAGAAACCAGTGACCACCACCGACTCCGCCCTGCGCGACGACATCCGCCTGCTCGGCCGCCTGCTCGGCGAGACCGTGCGCATGCAGGAGGGCGCGGCGCTGTACGAGGCGGTCGAGGAAATCCGCCAGACGGCCACGCGCTTTCGCCGCGACGGCAACGCGGCCGACGCGCGACGGCTGGAGCGCCTGCTGCGCAAGCTGCCGCGCGACGAGGCGGTGGGTGTGGTGCGGGCGTTTTCGTACTTCTCGCATCTGGCCAACATTGCCGAAGACCAGCAACAGGTGCGCGAGCTGCGCCGGCTGCGCCGCAGCGGCAAGACGCCGCGCGGCGCGCTCGCCGACAGCTTGCAGGTGCTCGCCGAGCGCGGTGTGACGGCGGCGCAGGTGCGCGGGTTGCTGGCGCGCGCCTGCCTGATGCCGGTGCTGACCGCGCACCCGACCGAGGTGCGGCGCAAGAGCATTCTCGACACCGAGCGCGAGATCGCGCGGCTGATCGACGACGGCGTATTCGCCGACGAGTCGGACGAGCCGCGCGAAGAGCGGCTGCGCGCACTGGTCGCCACGCTGTGGCAGACGCGGATGCTGCGGCCGGTCAAGCTCACGGTCTTCGATGAGATCGCCAACGCGCTCGCCTACTGGCAGACGACCTTCCTGCCCGAATTGCCGCGCCTGTACGACGAGCTGGCGCGCCGCCTGCACGTGGCGCAGGTGCCGGCGTTTTTTCGCCTCGGCACTTGGATCGGCGGCGACCGCGACGGGCACCCGCACGTGGGCGAAGCGACGATGCGCGCCGCGTTGCGCGCGCAGGCGACCACGGTCTTCGACCACTATCTGGCCGAAGTGCACGCGCTGGGCGCGGAGATGCCGATGTCTGCGCTGCTGGTGCCGGTCGGCGAGGCCTTGCGCAAGCTTGCCGAGGCCAGCCCCGATCGTTCGCCGCAGCGCGCCGACGAGCCGTACCGGCGCGCGCTGATCGGCATCTATGCGCGGCTGTCGGCCACCGCCGCCCACCTGCAGTTGGACACACGCAACCGCCCGCCGGTCGGCGCAGCCGAGCCTTACGCCACGGCCGAGCACTTTGCCGCCGACTTGCAGATCGTCCACCACGCGCTCGTCGCCAATCACGGCGCGGCGATCGCGCAGCACCGTCTGGAGCCCTTGCAGCGCACGGTGGCGATCTTCGGTTTCCACGGCGCCACGCTCGACCTGCGCCAGAGCTCCGACGTGTTCGAAGCGGTGGTGGCCGAACTCCTGGCCGCCGCCGAGGTCTGCCCCGATTACCGCAAGCTGCCCGAGGCCGAGCGCATCAAGCTGCTGACGCGCGAAATCGCGCACACGCGGCCGCTGCTATCGGCGCACCTTGCGTACTCCGAGCGCACGCGCAACGAACTCGCGGTGTTCAGCGCCGCGCGCGAGCTGCGCGTGCGCTTTGGCGAGCGGGCGATCGACAAGCACATCGTCTCGCATACCGAGGCGCTGTCCGATCTGCTGGAAGTGGCACTGCTGCAAAAGGAGACGGGCCTGTTGGCCGGTAACGAAGTACGCCGCTGCGCGCTGATGACCGTGCCGCTCTTTGAAACCATCGACGACCTGCAACGCGCGCCCGCGATCATGCGCGAGCTCCTTGCGCATCCGGGCCTGCGCCATCTGCTGGTACCGGTCGAGAGCGGGCGGCCGGTGCAGGAGGTGATGCTCGGCTACAGCGACAGCAACAAGGACGGCGGCTTTCTCGCCTCGCAGTGGAGCCTCTACCAAACGACGCAAAAGCTCAATGCACTCTTTGCCGAACACGGCGTGCAGTTGAGGCTGTTCCACGGGCGCGGCGGCAGCGTGGGCCGCGGCGGCGGTCCGAGCTTCGAAGCGATCCTGGCGCAGCCGGCAGGCACGGTGAACGGGCAGATCCGGCTCACCGAGCAAGGCGAAATCATCCAGGCCAAGTACGCCGACGCGCGCATCGGCCGTCGCCATCTGGAACTGCTGGCCAGCGCCGTGCTGGAAGCGAGCTTCGCGCCCGCCGCGCCGGCCGCGGAAACGGCCGAGTACGAGGCCGCATTGGGCGAGATCGCGGCGCACGCGCACCGCGCTTACCGCGAACTCGTGTACGAAACCGAGGGCTTCTCCGAATTCTTTTTCAGCGCCACGCCGATTGCCGAGATCATGGAGTTGAACATCGGCAGCCGCCCGGCCTCACGGCGCGCGACCGGCCGCATCGAAGACCTGCGCGCGATCCCATGGGTGTTCTCCTGGGGCCAGTGCCGGCTGCTGCTGCCGGGCTGGTACGGCGTGGGCAGCGGGATCGAAGGCTGGCTGGCGGCGGCGGGCTCGCCCACCGCACGGCGCGCACGCGGTGCGCTGCTCAAGCGCATGCTCGCGCAGTGGCCGGCGTTTCGCACGCTGATGTCGAACATGGAGATGGTGCTCGCCAAGAGCGACCTTGCCATCGCCAGCCGCTACGCAGAACTGGCAGCGGACCGAAAGCGCGGGCAGGCGATCTTCGCTGCAATCCGCGACGAGTGGAAGCTCACGGTCAAGCACTGGCTGGCGTTGAGCGGCCAGCGCACGCTGCTGGAGTCCAACCCCGAGCTGGCCCGCGCGATCCGCCACCGGCAGCCCTACCTGGACCCGCTGAACCACCTGCAAGTCGAGCTGATCAAGCGCCACCGCGCCGGCAAGGGCCAAAAGGACAGCGACGAGCGCCTCAAGCGCGGCATCCACCTGACGATCAACGGCATCTCGGCGGGGTTGCGGAACACGGGGTAGTCGCGCGCCTTGCGTCGGGGGTAAACTGTCTTAACCATGACCGACGAAGTATCCAACCTGATCATTGAGCACCTGCGCGCCTTGCGCGCCGGTCAGGATTGCCTGCAGGCGCGCATCGAAGAGCTGACCGCGCGGATGGGCGGCGTCGAGGTCGCGGTTGCAGGGCTGCGCCGCGACGTCGCGCATCTGGCCAGCGATTGGGCCGAGCAGAGCGTGCGCGCCGACGGCCTCGCCGCCCGCGTCGACCGCATCGAGCGGCGGCTCGAACTGATCGAGTAGCAGGATTCACCTCTCACGCCGTAACGCCACCACCTCATTGGCGACCAGCGCGGCGAGCACCAAGGCCCCGCCCGCGAGCGTGGCGCCGGCCGGCACTTCGCCGGCACCGAGCCAGGCCCAGGCAGTGCCGAACACCACCTCCAACAACGCCAGCAGCGCGATCTCCGGCGCGGCCAAGGTGCGCGCTGCCACCACCATCAGCATGCAGGGCAGGCCGAGCTGAAAAAAACCGAGCCCAGCCAGCAACAGCAGATCCCGTGCCGACGCCTGCACGGGCAGCGCCAGCGGCAGCATCAGCAGCGCTGAGAGCACGCCGCCGATAAACACCGCCGGCACCAGATCGACCTGCGCGCGGATCTTTTGCAGCGTGACCAGGTTGATCGCCGAGGCGAGCGGCACCGCAAACGCAACGATCATGCCGAGCAGATGCGCGCCGCTCGGCCGACCAGCGCCGCCACCTGAAGCGATCCAAACCATGCCGGCGGTAGCCACCGCTATCGCCGCCCAGGTGCGCGCCGCGATCGGCAATTTGAGCACCGCGCGCGCCAGCAACGCGGTCAGCAACGGCGCCAGCGACAGCACCAGCAAGGTGTTGGCCACCGTGGTCAGCGTCAGCGCCAGCATGAAGAAGGTGAACATCACCGCCCACATGCCGCCCGACACGGCGCCCGCCCACCCGCCCGCCCACAGCACGCGCAGCGGCTGGCGGCGGACGATGAAAAGCACGCCGGCAACGAAGACCGCAGCGAAGACGCTGCGCCAGAACGTGATCTCGAAGCGGCCCTGCGCTTGCAGCTCCGGGCTCAAATGGCGCGTCACCACACCCGCGGTGCTCCACAGCAGGGCGCAGACGACCATCAGCCCGATCGCGCGGCCGTGCGGTAGCACGCTCATCGCTGCCGGCTCGTTGGGCTGCGCTCAGGCCGCCTCGCGCTCCGCCCGCTTGCGCTCGTGCTCCTTCAAGAACCGCTTGCGCAGGCGGATGCTTTGCGGGGTGACCTCGACCAGTTCGTCGTCGGCGATGAACTCGACCGCGTATTCGAGTGTGAGCTTGATTGGCGGCGTGAGGTCGATCGCCTCGTCCTTGCCGGAGGCGCGCACGTTGGTGAGTTTCTTCTCGCGGATCGGGTTGACCACCAGATCGTTGTCGCGCGAGTGGATGCCGATGATCATCCCTTCGTACAACTGCTCGCCGGGGCTGACGAACATCCTGCCGCGCTCCTGCAACTTCCACAGCGCGTAGGCCACAGCCGGGCCGTCGTCCTGAGAAATCAGCACGCCATTGCGCCGCTCGCCGAGCGCACCGGGGCGGGCCGGCGCGTAGTCGTCGAAGATGTGGCTCATGAGCCCCGTGCCGCGCGTGAGCGTCATGAACTCGCCCTGGAAGCCGATCAGCCCACGCGCCGGAATCCGGTACTCCAGCCGCACCCGGCCGCGACCGTCGGGCTGCATGTCGAGCAGATCGCCCTTACGCCGGCCGAGTTCTTCCATCACCGCGCCCTGGTTGGCGTCTTCGATGTCCACGGTCAGCAGTTCGTAGGGCTCGTGGCGCACACCGTCGATGTCTTTCGTCAACACACGCGGGCGGGAGACGGCCAGTTCATAGCCTTCGCGCCGCATGTTTTCGATCAGGATGGTCAGGTGCAGTTCGCCCCGGCCGGCGACTTCAAACACGGTTTCGTCGCCCGTCTCGCGCATCCGCATCGCGACGTTGGCCTTGAGCTCACGCTCCAGCCGCTCGCGCAGCTGGCGGCTGGTGACGAACTTGCCTTCGCGCCCGGCAAGCGGGCTGGAGTTGACGCAGAAGTTCATCACCAGCGTCGGCTCATCGACCTTGAGTAGCGGCAGCGCATCCGGCGCATCCACCGGGCACAGCGTCACACCGATGCCGATCTCGTCGATACCGTTGACGAGCACGATGTCGCCGGCCTGCGCTTCGTCCACCAGTTGCCGCTCCAGCCCCTTGAACTTGAGCACCTGGTTGATGCGCCCGCGCGTGGTCGGCGCGTTCTGGTGGCCCTCCGGCCCGTGCAGCACCAGCACCTCCTGCCCGGCGCGCAGGCGCCCGCGGTTGATCCGGCCGATGCCGATCTTGCCGACGTAGCTGGAGTAATCGAGCGAGCAGATTTGCAGTTGCAGTGGGCCGTCGGGGTCGTCGGAGCGCACCGGCACATGCGTGAGGACGGCCTCGAAGAGCGGATGCAAGTCGCCGCTACGCACGTTGGGGTCGAGGCCGGCGTAGCCATTCAGCGCCGAGGCATAGACGACCGGAAAGTCCAGTTGCTCCTCTGTCGCGCCCAGCTTGTCGAAGAGATCGAAGGTCGCGTTGACCACATAGTCGGGCCGCGCACCGGGACGGTCGATCTTGTTGACGACGACGATCGGCTTCAAGCCGAGCGCCAGCGCCTTGCGGGTGACGAAGCGCGTCTGCGGCATCGGCCCTTCGACGGCGTCCACGAGCAGCAATACGCCATCGACCATCGAGAGCACGCGCTCGACCTCGCCGCCGAAGTCGGCGTGCCCCGGTGTATCCACGATGTTGATGTGCGTGCCGCGGTACTCGACCGCGCAGTTCTTGGCGAGGATCGTGATGCCGCGCTCGCGTTCGAGGTCGTTGGAATCCATCACGCGCTCGGCCACCTGCTGGTTGTCGCGGAACGTGCCGGACTGTTGTAGCAGCTTGTCCACGAGTGTGGTCTTGCCGTGATCGACGTGGGCGATGATGGCGATGTTGCGCAGGGCGCGTTGGGTCATGTCGTTTGCTTTCTTCGGTTCGAATTCGTTTGGGCGAAGCGGTGGCCGGCGGTCTTCCCTCACCCCCGGCCCCTCTCCCGGTGGGAGAGGGGAGAAGTCAACCCTCTCCCACCGGGAGAGGGTGGCGGCGAAGCCGCCGGGTGAGGGAAGACCCTGTCAACCCGGCACAACCTCCGCCAAGGCAATCAATCTCTGCGGCCTCAACACCCCAGCCGCATCCAGCTCGGCCGTGCCGAGCAATTCGTCGTTCGGTCCGTATACGCGCTTGCGACCCGGCTCGCCGCCCACGTCCAGCTCGCCACCGTGGGCAAAGCGCCGCGCCTTGGTCTCGGCAAGTTCCACCCGCGGCAGACCGGCGAGCAGCGTATCCACCGGCAGCAAGTACGCGCGGCGCGCTTCGGGCGACTCGCCGCCCAGCGTGTCCAGCGCCACCGCTTCCGCCAAGCGCAGCGGCCCGACCCGCGTGCGCGTCAATGCGGCCAGATGCGCGCCGCAACCGAGTGCCGCGCCGATGTCCTCGGCCAGCGTGCGCACGTAGGTGCCCTTGCTGCACGCCACCCGCAGCCGCAGCCGGTCGCCAGCAAAGTCCAGCACCTCCAGCGCGGCGATGAACACCGGGCGCGGTGCGCGCTCCAGTTCCACCCCGGCGCGCGCGTACTCGTACAGCGCGCGGCCGTCGCGCTTCAGAGCCGAGTGCATCGGCGGCACCTGCTCGATGGCGCCGGTAAAGCGCGGCAAAACCGCCTCGATCTGCGTCCGCGTCACTGCCACCGGGCACGTCTCGACGACCTCGCCTTCCGCATCGGCCGTCGTCGTCCGCACGCCCAAGGCCAGCGTGGCGACGTATTCCTTGTCCGCGTCCAGCAAGTCGGCCGAGAACTTGGTCGCCTCACCGAAGAGCAGCGGCAAGAGCCCCGTGGCGAGCGGATCGAGCGTGCCGGCGTGGCCGGCCTTGGCGGCGTTCAGCAGCCGCCGCGTCTGTTGCAGGGCGAGGTTGCTGGTGATCGCTGCCGGTTTGTCCAGCAGCAGGACGCCATCGACGGCGTCCCCTTTGCGGCGGCGGGCCACGTGAGCCTCATTCCTTCGGGACGGGAGGAATGCCGCCGACCGCCTGCTCGATCAACTTGTCGAGCTCGAAGCCTTTTTCCACCGAGGTGTCGTGCACAAACACCAGGTGCGGAATGGTGTGGATCGACAGCCGCTTGAAGAGCAGCGAGTGAAAGTAGCCGGCTTTGTCGTTCAACACCCGCGCCGCGGCCTCCGGCGGCGCGCCGAGCGTGGTGAAGTAAACCTTGGCGTGCGCGTAGTCGGGCGACAGATCGATCCCGCTGATGGTCACCAGCCCGGCGCGATCCATCGGCACCTCGCGCTGCACGAGCTCCGCCAGATCGCGCTGGATCTGGTCGGCGACGCGTTGGCCGCGTTGGGGCTTTTGGGCGGGCTTCATCGTTGGATGCGGAGTTGGAGACGGTGAAACGTGAAACGTGGAGCCGAGCACGTGAGGAGGTTTAGCCGCCAGTGCGGCATCTATTGCGCAAGTTGCAGGCACTCCGGCGTGCAGCGCCCTTGCGTTTCACGCACTTACAGCGTGCGCGCCACCTCCGTCACCTCGAAGATCTCGAGCTGGTCGCCTTCCTTGATGTCGTCGTAGCCCTTCAGCGTCAGGCCGCACTCGAAGCCGGCCTTGACCTCGCGCACGTCGTCCTTGAAGCGCTTGAGCGAAGACAGCTCTCCCGTCCAGATCACCACCTGGTCGCGCAGCAGCCGCGCCTGCGCGGTGCGACGCACGAGGCCGTCGAGCACCATGCAGCCCGCAACCGAGCCGACCTTGGGCACGCGGATGATCTGACGGATCTCGACCAGCCCCAGCACCGCCTCGCGCTGCTCCGGCGCCAGCAGGCCGGACAGCGCCGCCTTCACATCGTCCACCGCGTCATAAATGACGTTGTAGTAGCGGATCTGCACGCCCTGCCCTTCGGCCAACTTGCGCGACGACGGATCGGCGCGCACGTTGAAGCCGATCACCACCGCCTTGGACGCGACCGCCAGATTGATGTCGCTCTCGGTGATGCCGCCCACCTGCGCGTGCACGACCTGCACCTTGACCTCGTCGGTCGAGAGCTTAGTCAGCGCATGCGTCAGCGCCTCCTGCGAACCCTGCACGTCCGACTTGATCA
>JAJTHJ010000311.1 GCA_021298875.1 Burkholderiales bacterium
AACACAAGGACGCCACACGCCATGACCAGCCAAACGCTGCGCATCCTGGGCCGGCCGAACTCCTTCAACGTCCGCAAGGTGCTCTGGCTCTGCGACGAGCTCGGCATTCCCTTCGTGAGGGAGGATTGGGGCCGCGGCTACAAGCCGACCGCCACGCCAGAATTCCTGAAGCTCAATCCCGTCGCGCAGATTCCCGTCGTGCTCGACGGCGACCTGGTGCTCCGGGAATCCCACGCCATCCTGCGGTATCTCGCGACGAAGCATGGTGCGGAGACCCTCTATCCCTCGGCGCCCGAGAAGCGCGTGCGGGTCGAGCAATGGATGGACTGGGTCGCCTACGACCTGACGCACGCCATGCGCGGCGCCTTCCTGGGCGGCCAGCTGCAGGAGCCGCCCTGGAACAACGAATGGTTCGTCGAGCAGGGCCGCAAGGACTTCACCCATTGCATGCGCCTGCTGGACGCGGAACTCGCGCAGGGCTGGCCCTATGTCTGCGGCGCGGATTTCACGCTTGCCGACATTCCGATGGGGCTCGTGGTGAACCGCTGGTTCGCGGTGAAGGGCTTCGACAAGCCCGACCTGCCCGCCGTCAGCGCCTATTTCGAGCTTCTCTCCCAACGCCCGGCCTACCTGAAGCATGGGCGCAACGGACTGCCCTGACCAAGAACCAACGACAGAGGGGAAACGAACAATGACAAGAACATTGCTGCGCTGCGCCGCCGCCATCCTTGGGTTCTGGGCGATGGGCGCCCAGGCCCAGACAGCCTATCCGGACCGGCCGATCCGCCTGGTCATTCCCTACGCGCCCGGTGGCGGCACGGATGCCACCATCCGCGTGCTGGCGGGGCCGATGGGCGAGATGCTCGGCCAGAGCATCGTCATCGAGAACCGCACCGGCGGCGCCGGCACGATCGGCGCCGCCATCGTCGCGCAGGCGCGCCCGGATGGTTACACGCTGCTCGCCGATCCCTCGGCGCATGTCGTGAACCACGTGCTCGTGCGCAACATCTCCTTCAACTACGAACGCGACTTCGCGCCGATCGCGCGGCTCTCGGTCATGCCGCTCGTGCTCATCGTCGCGCCGACCGAGCCGGCGCAGGACCTGCAGGCCTTCATCGCCCGCGCGCGCGCCGAGCGGCTCGCCTGGGCGAGCGCCGGGATCGGCACCGCCTCCCACCTCTCGGGCTTCCTCTTCGTGCAGCGCGCGGGGATCGAAGGGCCCCACGCGCCTTATCGCGGCGGCAGTCAGGGCGCGCAGGCCGTCGTCGCCGGCGACCCCGCCTTCAACTTTGCCACCGCGCCCTCCGCGGTCGGCCTGGTGCAGGGCGGACGGCTGCGCGCGCTCGCCGTCTCCAGCGCGCAGCGCATGCCCACGCTCCCCAACGTGCCGACGGTCGCGGAAGCCGCGCTGCCGGGCTTCGAGCTGGTGGAGTGGATCGGGCTGTGGGCGCCGAACGGCACGCCGGACGCGATCCTGGATCGCCTCGCCTCGGTGTCCAGGCAGGCGCTGGAACGGCCGGATGTACGCGAGCGTCTTGCCGCCCTCGGCATGCAGCCCGCCTATCTGCCGCGGCCCGATTTCGCCCGCTTCGTGCCGGCCCAGCGCACGCTGATGACGCGCATTGCGACCGATGCGGGAATCCAGCCGGAATGAGTACGGCCACGGCGCTGGATGGCCTTCTCGTCCTCGACCTGACGACGTTCCTGTCCGGTCCCTACTGCACGATGATGCTCGGCGACATGGGCGCCGAGGTCATCAAGGTGGAGCGCCCGGACGGCGACGAGGCGCGACGCATGCCGCCCTTCGTCGAAGGCCGCAGCCAGCCCTTCGCCCTGTGGAACCGCAACAAGCGCAGCATCGCGCTGGACCTGAAGGCCGCGAACGACACCGCGCTGCTGTGGAAGCTGGTGGCGAAGGCCGATGTGCTCGTCGAGAATTTCCGCCCCGGCGCGCTGGAGCGCGCCGGCTTCGGGTGGGACGCGCTGCACAGGGCCAATCCGCGGCTCGTCGTCGCCTCCATCTCCGGCTTCGGCCAGAGCGGACCCTGGGCGCAGCATGGCGGCTTCGACATGATGGCGCAGGGCATGTCCGGGCTGATGGCCGGCAACGGTCCGCCGGATGGCGAACCCTACCGCCTGCCGATCGCCATCACCGACCTCGCCGCGGGCATGTTCACCACCAGCGCGATCCTCGCAGCGCTGATGGCGCGCACGAAGACAGGGGTGGGACAGCGCATCGACCAGTCGCTGTTCGAGGCGGGCCTCTCGCTCGGCGTCTACGAGGCCGCGCATGTCTTCACCTTCGGCACCGAGCCCGAGCGGATGGGCCAGCTGCATCGCGGCAACTCGCCCTACCGCGTCTTCAGGACGCGCGACGGGTGGATCACCATCGGCGCCAACAAGGACGCCTTCTGGCGCAGGCTCTGCGAGATGCTGGGCCGGCCCGACCTGCCGGAGGATGCGCGCTTCAGGACCAATGCCGACCGAGTCGCGAACAACGCCTCGCTCGTGCCGCTGCTGCAGGCGGCGCTCGAACGGCAGGACAGCGCGCATTGGCTGGCGGAGCTCGGCAAGGCCGGCATCCCGGCCGAGCCCGTGCTGACCTTCGACGCCGCCATCGCGCATCCGCAAGCCGCCGCGCGCAACATGGTGCAGCGGATCGAGGATCCGGAACGCGGGACGATCACGACGCTCGCCTCTCCGCTGCGGCTGGAGGGCACGCCTGCCGTGTTCACGCGCCGCGCGCCGGAGCTGGACGAGCATGGCGCCGAGATCAGGAGTTGGCTCGGCGCCTGATGTCACGGAGCCGGGCGGTGTCGCATCCGCGCCGGCCCCTCCGGCGGCAAAAGGCCTTCCCCCGAAACCGCCAGTCGCGGCGCCCGTTCGTATCGGGGACAGGGACAAGGGTAACCGTTGTCTGCGCCCCACTATTTTTTTGGCTTGACCGCTTAGGTTCTTGTCTGCGTCGGCTCATGCAGCAAGTTCAGCGCGCTTGGCATCGCGCCAGGCCCATGGCAGCAGCGCTGCAAGATTGCGGCTGTTCACCTTGCCGCTCACCATCTGTTCCAGCACATCGGTTAGCCATGCCTGAGGAT
>JAJTHJ010000070.1 GCA_021298875.1 Burkholderiales bacterium
ATCGGGCGGCACGGCCACATAGTGGCTGGCACTGCCGATGTCGATGCCGGCGGCATTGGGATGAGTCAACTCCAACCCCTTGCGGTTGAAGGCCCGATTGCGTATGGCCATGGCGTCCTCCATCATGCACGGCGCGGGCAAGCCGTCCTGCCGCGGCCAGCCGCTCAGCTCGAACGTTAGGCGGCCATAGGAGAACAGAGCAATGAGCAACTGCACAAAACTAGTCAAGACGGACGAATGCACTCAGACTCGAGACGAAGGCTATAACAACTGCTCGCAAACGCGGGATGAAGGCTACAACAGTTGCCAGTCGAACTACTACAACGACTGCCACTGGTACAGCCCGTGGAATTGCGTTGCTGGCTGGTTTTGCAGCGCGTGGACTTGGATTTCGAACATCGTATGCGTCGGCTGGACCTGGGTCTCCAACGTCGTCTGTGTTGCATGGAAATATATTGTCCAGGTCGTGTGTGTTCTCATTGATGCTGTGGTGGCGGTGGTCGCGATCATCGCTTCGGTGATCGACGCTATCGCTGGCTTCATTGGTGGTATTGTTGCCTTTATCGTCGACATTTTCACGTCCATCCCGATCATAGGTCGGTTAATTGACTGGGTACTTGGCGTTGCCAAGACAATTGTGTGGGCCATCGCCAGCATTCCCGATCTGATTGGAACACTGGTCGGAGTGATGCCGGAGAAGAAGCTACGATTAATAGTGCTTATACAAAATGACGAGCGCGGCAATCCGCTCATCATTGACCGCACAGTGCTGTACCGTGCGATTCAGTTTGTAATAAACACCTACCGGGAGCAGGTTAATGTGCGAGTCGTCCCGGTGCAGATATTCCACTATGCGTCCACTTTCGCGGACGAGCAAGTTGCCAACGACAACTACATCGCCTCCGAGACCCGGATCAATACGCCAGACCTCATCGATGTGTGCTGCGATACGTGCGAGGCCGGCGAGAACCTAATCGACCGGGGATCTCAGTTCAATTTAAAGCTCAGCATCGTGGCGTTTTGGGGAGGCGCGCGAAGGCTTACAGGGTACGGTGCGCCCATTGTGGCGTTCGCGGTGCGCAGCTACAAGGATGGCAAGGCCGGTTGTTCGCTGGGACCGCTGACGGACTTCGTGACCGTCAAATTCCAGGACAGCGATCAAGGCACTCCAGCTGCGCAACTGACATCGGACAAATCGCTAGGCGCGATTACGGACCTTGGTCATGAAGTGAGTCACTGTTGCTCGCTGCCACATAAGACCGACGGCGACAATATGATGAACCCTTCACCCAAGCGGAGTGGGAGGATGACGGTCTGGCAGAAGATGCTCATTCGTTCATCAAGGCACGTCACTTATCTGTGAGTAAAGGTATGAACGACACCATCCAGCGGGCGACTGATCTGACACTTTTGCGGGAGCGAAGTCGAGCTGCTGGAGTTGTACTGGCGCTCCCGGAGCTCGATGACGCTGAGAACGACGTATGGCAAGCACGTCTTCGCAGGCGCGCGTGCGCGTGCGGCTGTGATGCGGGGGCACTAGCCGCTCTTTTGACTCTCATCGCCGTGATCGGCTGGGCAGCGGCACG
The DNA here is from genome assembly GCA_021298875.1 of Burkholderiales bacterium. GTDB lineage: Bacteria > Pseudomonadota > Gammaproteobacteria > Burkholderiales > Burkholderiaceae_F > JAJTHJ01. The sequence continues at coordinate 1,587 of JAJTHJ010000070.1, forward strand.
CTGGTTTCTGCGAGGAGAATTGCCTGGGGTTCTGCAAGGAACGGCTGGGCTGGCTGGGGTATTTGTCGCCACTGGCGTCGGCAAGGCTCTTGGCTTGGCGTTCGCAGAGTATGAGTGGCGGCAGGATCTCGCCGAGTTGGGGCGTCTCGTGAAGGATCGAGGCCAGCGCATTAGCAGGGCCGCACATGACAGAACGCAGCCGCCTAACAAGGGCATGCAGCCGACCGCCTACGGCGGCGGCTGATACCTGTCGTTAGGCGTCACAGGCAAGCGCCGTCCTGCCGTGCACTGCTTGTTTTGCGCCACGTCGAATTGAAGTCGTAGACTCGTGCCAATGGAACAGGGGGACCAATGGAAGAGAAAACGTTCTTCGAGTATGACGGCGTCAAGGTGACCAATGCCCGCTTCGTCGTCGTATGACCCCGACCCTCCGCGCTTTGTGCTTTGCGTGCCGGGCCAATGCGCCGCCGCGTGGACGGTCTCACTGGACCAAGGCGAGCGGGTCGATGCATCGGGCGGTGGCACGGGCTGACCGCAACATCTGCGGTGCCGCTCTCACGCAAACCACCCGTGCAAAAACCACCCGCGCGGCGCGGCCAGGTCGCGGTAGACCCATAGCGTCTGCCCGCGCGGGTTGCGGGCGACAAAGTAGTCGCGCGCCACGGCGCGGCGCGGGCCGGTGCCGTGGTCCCACCAGCCGGCTTCGATCCGCTCGGGGCCGGCCACCAGCGTCAAGGGGCCGTCGCAGTGGGGCGCCTCGTCGGTGGCGGCGAGCGGGCGCGGCGCGGGCAGGATCAAGAGCGGGCGCTGTGGCGTGGCCGGCGCAGGCAGGGGGGCTGCCGGCGCCACCGCCAGCGGCACTGCGCGCCAGGCGTGTTCGGGCCGGTGATCGTCCACCGCCTGCAACTGGAACACCCGCTCGGAGCCAAAGCGTGCGTGCAGCGCCTCCGCGAGTTGCAGCCAATCGGTGTCGTGCTGCGCGGCGGGGGCGGGCGGCAACAGGCTCGCGTTGTGCGCGGCAAAGGGGTGCAGGCGCTCGATGGCGAGTGTGAGCGCGACCGCGGGCTGCGCCAGCCGCACGCGCGCCAGCCGCTCGGCGAGCAGCCGCGCCAGCCGCGCCGCGTTGCGCTCAGGCGCAGCCAGCCGCAGCGCGAACGGCGTGGGGGCGAGCGGCTGCGCGCGGCGGGCGCTGTGCCGGGCGGTGAATGCGAACTCGGTGGCGCCGGCATCGCGCCCGCGCAGAAAGCCCTCGGCCAGCCGCAGCAGGCGGTGCGCGGGGAAGAGCAGTTGCGCGGCTTCGGTCAGGTCGGCCGGCAGTTCGATCTCGCTGGCAAAGCGCTCGGGCGGTACGTACAGCGGCTGCGGGTCGGGCCGGTGGCCGAGCGCGCAGTCCAGATCGGCGAGCAGCGCGGTGCCAAAGCGCCGGGCAAGTGCGGCGCGCGGCAGGCGCAGCACCTCGCCCAATGTGCGCAGGCCGAGCGCGTGCAGCGTGTCGATGGTTTGCGGAGCCCATTCGGTAAGCGGCAAGGGCAGCGGGTCGAGCGTGGCTTGCAGTTGCGCGGTATCGGTCGCGTCCGGCACGGTGAGGCCCTGCGTGCGGGCGAGCGCCAGCCACCACGCGGCGCGCGGCGTGGGCGCGCAGGCGAGCGCCGCGCGGTAGCCCAGCACGGCCAACCCGCGCGCGATGCGCCGCTCGAGCGCCGCGCGGCCGCCGAACAGCCGCTCGCTGCCGCCGGCTTCGAGCAGCAGGCCACTGTGGTACCCAACCGCGCGCACCACCACGTGTGCGCTGTACTGGTAGGCCCAGCCGGCGAGTGCGGCGAGCGCGTCGTGCTTGACCTGCGGCTTGCGTGCGACGGCGATCAGATCGGCGGCCAGCGCCTGCGCGGCGGCGAGCTTCAGCCCCGGCACGATGCCGGCGGCGCGAGCGGCGTCGTTGCAAAAGGCGACGACTGGCCGCTGCGCCGGCCCCTCGACCACCGCCAGCGGCGTGGGCTTGGCGAGCGCGCGGGCGGCCAGTTGCAGCGGCAGCGCGGGGAGGGCGAGGGCGAGCCAGAGGGGCATCGGCAAGCGAGGCTCGGCATCGGCAGGCCGGATCAAAGTGTGGGGGCGGGTGATCCCCAGATTTCTTCTTCGCAGAAGCCGAGTTCGGCGAAGTCAGCGGCGCGCAGGGCAGCTTCGTCGCTGCAAAAGAATTCGTCCAGTTGCGGCGGGGCGACCGCGGTGCCGGCGAGCATCGCGTGCGCTTGGCCGCGATGGTGGATCTGGTGCTGGAACAAATGCGCCAGGATGCGGCCGATGCGGTCGGTCGCCGGCCCGGCGCGGCGCATGATCTGCGCCGGGCGGTCGAGATCGGCATCGGTGAGGTGCCGGCACAGGTCGATCAGCCGCCGGTCGACTGCGTGCTGGGCGGTGGTAAGCGCGGCGCAGTCGGCAAACGGCGTCTCGGGCTCGGAGAACTGCCACGGCTGCGGATGCGGCGGCTGCCCGTTGGCCGCGCGCTCCAGCGCGTCCACGTAAAACCAGTCGACGGTGAGGATGTGGTTCAGTGTCGCCACCAGCGACGGGAAGAAGCTCGTGCGCGTGGCGCCGAACTCGGCGGCCGACAACTGCGCGCAGGCCTTGAGAAGCCGATGGTTGGCCCAAGCGTTGTTGTAAGCGGAGCGGGTGAACCACTGGGCGGCGTTGTTCATCGCGGGCGAGGTGGGGAGAACTGCAGGCCTCATGCTTTGTCGTACGGCCCGAGAAACCGCGCGCCGTTGAAATGGATCAGATGGCTCGGCGCATCGGCGATCCAGACCTCGGTTTCCCAGGCGATGGCGGCAAAGTGCTTTTGAAACGTCTTGCGGTCGGGGAAGGCGGAGACGTAGACCAGACCCGCCGTGCAGGAGGCAAACAACTGCGCGAGCTCGACATGCCGTTTGCCGTCGACGGGGCCGTGGCTCGTCACCGCTTCGATCAACAACAGCCAATCGCGATCGGCCAGAGACACGACCACATCCGGCATCTTGCCGTGGCTGTCCAACGCGACACCCAGGCGAGCGAGCAGCGCTGCGTCGAAGTAGCCGAACTTGTCGCCGGTGTCGCCGACGTAAACCAGCGCGCCGCCGGGCGCGAAGCGGGGGGCGAACTTTTCGATGACCGCCTTGATCAGCGCCGAATGCGCTCCGGCCGAAAGCTGGATGCGCTGTCGGTCGCCGATCCGTACCGGAACGCGCTTCATCGCACGGTCGCGCGCGTACTTGCGGCTTAACGTCGAATGCCGCGCCAGCCAGTCGTCCAGGCGGGCGCGATAGACGGGTGTTTCGTAGGTACGCAGCGTGTCGAGCAAGTCCGGCGCGATCTGGTACACGGCATGTGGGCTGTTGACCGGTCGCGCCGGATCGTCCGGGTTGTAGAGCGCAATGCCAGCCTGGACGAATTGGTGCATCGACTGGCGCCGAAACGTCTCGCGCGTGTTGGGTGCGTAGGGTTTGGCGTAGTGCTTGCGGCTCCAGTCCATGATCGGCGTGATGCCGACGAGCGGCGCGCCCGCTTCGGCCCAGGCACGGGCCGGTCGCAGATCGAGCAGGGCGAGCAGGCACAACGCGGTGCGCTCGTTCTGTTGCGCACGTGGCAGTCCCAAGTCGGTCAGCACCGCCAAGGCTTGCGTCAATCGTTTCTTGCGCCGGCTCATTCGATGGTTGCCAGCAATGCGTCGATGGCGTCCTGCGTCAACCCGGGCCGGCAGGCGCGCCCCAAGCGCAGCAACACCGCCCGCGACGGATAGCGCATGTTGCGCAGATCGGTCGCGTTGACTTGCGTGTGGCCGGAAAAGCGCCGGAAGCGTCGATCGACCGCTGAGGCGTTGAGAAACACCGTCAGTCCACGCGCGAGCCTGGCATCGAGTCCCTGCTTGCCGGCGTGAAAGACGTTCCAATGATTCTCGAAGCCGACCTGCCCGGCGTCGAGCGTCCGCGGGTCGTGCAGATAGGCGACGATGCGGCGCCGCTCCTCCTTGGCCGAGAAGCGCTTGACCAGCACGTAGCAGCCGTTGGGCAGCAGCCACTTGTCTACCTCGGGGCTGCGGTGCAGCGCGTTGGGCTTTTTGTGTTCGCGCGGCCAGGTGAGCCCGGCGCCGTTGTAGTGATGTGGGTAAATCAGCGGGACAGTGCCGCGGCCGGGTTGCGGGGCGAACCACTCTTTGAGCCGGAAGTCCACCACTGGGCCGGTGCAGACTTCGATGCCGAGTTCGCTCAGGCTGTGGCTGAAGATGTGATCGTTGCCTTCCACTTCCTCGGTCGGTACGTGAATGAAGCGCTCCGGGTCGCCCGGCGCGACGATAGCGGCGAAGGGCAGCATCCTCGCCTGCATGCCGTCGAACGAGGCATCGGGCGAGAACGACACGCACACGTCGCCTTGCGCGCCGCCGCGGGTGAGCTTGAGGATCAGGTTTTCCTGCAGCACGTCGTCGTCGCGGAAAGCGCTGCGGCGCGACTCGAAAACGTGCAGGCGGTCGATCGCGCATTCGCGCAGCAGCAGTTCGCGGAACGGCCGGTAGTACGGCCCGTTGCAGAAGGAGCGCGGCACGATGGCGACCAGCTCGCCTGCCGGCGCCAACAACAGGATCGCCAGCGCGACGAAGCCGGCGTAGAGGTTGACGGTCTCGATGCCTGCCTGCCGCAGCAGTAGGCGGTGACGGGAGGCGGTGCCGATCTTCTTGTACGGCGGGTTGAGGATGGCGTGGGTGAAGCCGGGGCCAGCGCGAAACTGAAGACGATTGACCGCATGCTCGATGAAGTCCTCCGCATGCACGGTGCTGGCGGCCGCGAGGGGCGCGAGGTTGCGCGTCAGGTAACCGCGCAGTACCGGGTCGATCTCCCAGGCTTCGATCCGCACCGGATGCAGTTGCCGCGCTGCGGCCAGCGCGAGCGAGCCGATGCCGGCGCCGGCGTCGAGCAGCACGGCGGGTCGCGCCTGCGGCGAAAACAGCGACGCCATGAACTCCGCGATGCGCGACGGCGTCATGAACTGGCCGAACTCAGCCTTGGCGCGCGGATCGAGCCGGGCGTTGGCTTCGTACCGGAGCCGGTCGATGTGGGCGCTGTTCATCTGCATAGCGAGGGGCTGCACCGATGTTAATGGCTGAACATCGCCTGTAACGACCAGCGGCGTGCGGGCAGCGCGGGCCTCAGCGGCACTACGTGCGGCGGCGCCGACGGAGCGGGGGCGACGGGCGCGGCAGCCTGCGATGCCGGCACGGCGGCTCGCTGCCACTGCGCCGGATGCACGTCGAGCAGCACAGGCTCCAGCAGCGGCAGGCCGCGGCGCTTGAGCAGCGTGAGTTGCAAGCGACCGTCGCGGTTGGCCAGTTGCAGTCGCAGCGCGGCGGGCGAGGGCGCGGCGGCGGCCTGCAACGGCCGCAGCACGAAGGCGAGCGCGTTGTTGCGCCCGGCCAGCAGATGCAGCCGGCGCAACGCCTTGAAGTCCGCGCCGGGGCTGGACTCCGCCGGCAGCCAGCCGATGGCCGCGCCCAGATGCGCAGCGCGCAGCGCCTGCTCCAGCGCCCACCAGCCCTCGCGCGCGGTGGCGGGGCGCACGAACAGGCAACGCGCCAGATCGATGCCGGCGTCTTGCAGCGCGGGGGCGTAGGGCAGGGACGCGGCCGGGTGTTCCGCGCGCGCTTCGTGGGGCAGCACCCAGACGCAACTGCGTCTCTCACCCGCCAAATGGGCCAGCACGGGGGCCAGCAACGACAACTCGCCGCGGCCGGTGGCGTCGGTCAGCAGTTCGATCAAGCTGCCGCGCGGCCAGCCGCCGCCGGGGAGTTCTGCATCCAGCGCGGCAAAGCCGCTCGGCGTGGTGGCGGCGAGCGAGCCGCCGGTGAGTTGGTCGGCACGCCAGAGCGCAGCACCCTGGGTGCTGCCGAAGTTGCCGGATTGCAGGGAAAGCAAGGCCGTGGCCGCTCGCATGGGCGTCCTTTGTGAGTTGGAAGGTTCAGCATCGGGGTGCGGTCTTTGCCTTCACCCCCAGCCTCTCTCCCGCTGATGCGGGCGAGGGGAGAAATCCTGCCGTCACCGCAGTGGAGGCAGGCGCAGTGCCGCGTTTCTACGGAGGTCGATCGTGCATGGCGGTCCTCCGCTACACGGCGGGCCGGATCATGCCGACCACGATGCCTTCGATGGCGAGCGCGTCGCGCTTGAGGTCGACGACGATCGGCGGGTAGTCGGGGTTTTCCGCCTGCAACTCGATGCGCGAGCCTTTGTAGCGCAGGCGCTTGACGGTGACTTCGTCGCCCAGGCGCGCGACCACGATCTGTCCGCCGGCGGCTTGATCTTGTTTGTGCACGGCGAGCCAGTCGCCGTCGAAGATGCCGGCGTCGCGCATGCTCATGCCACGCACTTCGAGCAGATAGTCGGCGCGCGGCTTGAACATCAGCGGGTCCACCGCCGCCTGCCGCAGCACGTTTTCCTGCGCGAGGATCGGGCTGCCGGCGGCCACCTTGCCCACCAGCGGCAGGCCGAAGGCGGCGGCGGCTTCTTGCAGCGCGAGCACGGTGTCTTTGAGCCGGATGCCGCGCGAGGCGCCGGCCACGAGGTCGATCGCGCCTTTTTGCGCCAGCGCGCGCAAGTGCTGCTCGGCGGCGTTGAGCGAGCGGAAGCCGAAGGCGCGGGCGATCTCGTCGCGCGTGGGCGGGGCGCCGCTTTCGGCCAGTGTGCTGCGGATGAAATCCAGGATTTCGCTCTGGCGGGCGGTGAGGGCGGTGGCGGTGGTCATGCCGTTTCCAGTAGCTTCGCGAGTGCTGTAAATGTATACAGTATTTAATCGTTTGGCAATAAGGCCGATGCCGCTGCGCTCTGGGAGAATGCGGCGCCATGAGCAAAGCCTTTGTCAAAGAGCCGGCCGCCGAGGAAGACGACGATGACCTTGCCGCACCGCCGCTGCCGGCCGGCACGCGCAATTACATGACGCCGCGCGGCTACGCCCGCCTGCGCGACGAGCTGGCGCATCTGGTCAAGGTCGAGCGGCCCGAGGTGGTGCGCGTGGTGTCCTGGGCAGCGGCCAACGGCGACCGCTCGGAAAACGGCGACTACATCTACGGCAAGCGGCGGCTGCGCGAGATCGACCGGCGCATCCGCTTTCTCACCAAGCGGCTGGAGGTGGCCGAGGTGGTCGATCCGGCCGCCCGGGCCGCTACCGACCGGATCTTCTTCGGCGCCACCGTGCGCTACGCCACCGCGGACGGCAGCGAGAGCACGATCGCCATCGTCGGCATCGACGAAGCCGACGCCGCGCGCGGCCGTGTGAGCTGGATTTCGCCGATCGCCCGCGCGCTCGCCAAGGCGCGCGAGGGCGACGCGGTGCCGCTGCGCACGCCGGCCGGGGTGCAGATGCTCGACGTGCTGGAGGTGCGCTACCAGGCGCTCGATTGAGCCGCGGGCACGTGGCGCGGGCGTTTAGCCCTCGTCGCCGCGGCCCGGCTTCAGCGGCGCGCGCACCCGCTGCACGCGCGCGACCTGCCGCACCCGCCGCAGCGCGCGCAGCACGCGCGCCAGATGCGGGCGGTCGGCCACCTGCACGCGAAAATGCAGCACCGCGGTGCCGGAGGCTTCTTCTTCGATGGCGACACTGTCGATGTTGGCCTCGGCCTCGGCGATGGCCGCGGCCACCCGTGCCAGCACGCCGCGCTGGTTGTCCACGGCCACATCCACCAGCGCGCCGAACACACCCTGCGTCTCATCGGCCCACACGAGGTCGATCCAGCGCTCGGGCTCGGCGCGGCGGGCGCGGCGGGCGTTGACGCAGTCGGACTGGTGCACGGCCAGGCCCTGGTCGCGCCGCATGTGGCCGACGATCGCATCGCCGGGGATCGGCGCGCAGCAGCGCGCCATCTGCACCGCCATGCCCTCGTTGCCGCGTATGGTCACCGGCAGCGCCGGGGCCAAGGCGGCGCGCGACTGCTCGGCGATATCTTCCAGCTCGGCTCCCGCCGCGGGTGTCGGCGCCAGCCGCCGCGCCACCACGGCCGCCAGCCGCCGGCCCAGGCCGATGTCGGCCAGGATGTCCTCGCGCGTGGGCGCCTGCGTCGCCTTGAGCACGGCGTCCCAGCGCTCGGCCGGCGCCGTGTCCAGATCGATGCCGAGCTGGCGCGTGGCCTGCATGAGCAGCCGCTCGCCCAGGGCGACCGACTCCTCGCGCTTCATCGTGCGCAGGTAGTGGCGGATCTCGGCGCGCGCCTTGGCGCTGCGCACGAACTCCAGCCAGCCGGGATTGGGCCGCGCCAGCGGCCCGGTGACGATCTCCACCGTGTCGCCGTTGCGCAGCACCGTGCGCAGCGGCTGCGTGTCGCCGTTGACGCGGGCGGCCACGGTCTTGTTGCCGACGTCGGTGTGGATGCCGTAGGCGAAGTCCACCGGCGTGGCGCCACGCGGCAGGGTGACGATGCGGCCGCGCGGGGTGAAGACGTAGACCTTGTCCGGGAACAGATCGACCTTGATATTTTCCATCAGCTCGGTCGAGTCGTCCGACTGGTTTTGCAGATCCAGCAGCGATTGCAGCCACTGATGGGTGCGCGCCTGCAAGTCGGTGGCGGCATGATCGTCGTCCTTGTACAGCCAGTGCGCGGCCACCCCGCTTTCGGCCATCCGGTTCATCGCCGCAGTGCGGATCTGGAACTCGATCGGCAGGCCGGTGGGGCCGGTGACCACGGTGTGCAGCGACTGGTAGCCGTTGTCCTTGGGCAGCGCGATGTAGTCCTTGAAGCGCCCCGGCACCGGCTTGTACAGCTTGTGCAGGATGCCCAGCGCCAGGTAGCAGTCGTTGCGCGAGCCGACCAGCACGCGGAAGGCGAGCACGTCCTGCACCTTGGTGAACGACACGTGCTTGTCCGCCATCTTGCGGTAAATGGCGTACAGCGTCTTCTCGCGGCCGCCGACTTCGGCCTTCAAGCGCGCTTCTTTCAGCGCCTTGCGCACAACGTCGGCAATGCGTCCCAGCGCCGGCGCCCGCGTGCCGCGCGACGCCACCAGCGCGCGCGCCAGCACCGCGGAGCGCCAAGGGTAGACGCGGGCAAAGGCCTGGTCTTGCATTTCGAGGTACAGCGCGTTCAGGCCCAGCCGGTAGGCGATCGGCGCGTAGACCTCCAAGGTCTCGCGGCCGATGCGGCGGCGCTTGGCCGGAGCCATCGCGTCCAGCGTGCGCACGTTGTGCAGGCGGTCGGCGAGCTTGATCAGGATCACGCGCACGTCGCGCGCCATCGCCAGCAGCATCTTGCGGAAGCTCTCGGCCTGCGCCTGCTCGAAGGAGTCGAAGGCGAGCCGGTCGAGCTTGGACACGCCGTCGACGAGTTCGGCCACCGTCGCGCCGAAGCGCTCGGTGAGTTCCGCCTTGGTGGTGCCGGAATCCTCCAGCACATCGTGCAGCAGCGCCGCCTGGATCGCCGCCGCGTCGAGCTTCCACTCGGCGAGGATTTTGGCCACCGCGATCGGGTGGGTGATGTACGGCTCGCCGCTCTTGCGGAACTGTCCGAGGTGCGCCTGGTCGGAGAAGCGGAATGCCTCCTTGATCCGCTGCACGTCCCCGGCGGGCAGGTACTTGCGCAGCAGTTCGGTGAGTTCGGCGAAGCTCACCACGCCGGGCGGCGCGGGATCGTCCGGCCCGGTTTCGCGCCGCACCGCGCGCCACAGCGCATCGGCGGCGCGCCGGGCGAGCCCCGGCGCGGGCAGCGCCCGTTCGGTCGTGACTGGAGGTTCGACAGGCATGCGGAGCGGCGTGGCGCGCGGCGTGGCCGGGTCGCGCGCTCCGCGGGAGGAGGTGCCTAAGTCGGCACCTTGCGCAGCATTTCGACGCCGGTTTTGCCGGCGGCGATCTCGCGCAGCGCG
>JAJTHJ010000219.1 GCA_021298875.1 Burkholderiales bacterium
AGCTTGGGCCCGGCGGGCCGACGTGGCCGGCATCATCCGCACGCCTTGGCTGGGGCAGTTGTTCATGCGCGCCATGTACCGCAAAGTCGCCGAGCACTGGTATCACTCGGCCCTGCCCGCGAGCCGAGACGCGCGACAACACGCTCACTACACCCGTCCCGCATTCCAAGCGCTGGATCGCGGCGGCTGTTTTTGCCTGGGCGACGCCTACCAGAGCCTGCTGTCCGAACCTGGATTGCCGCTTGCTGGCCTTGCACGACCAGTGACTTTCGTCTGGGGCGGTGCCGACCGTACCCACGACAAGACATCGCACGCCTCGGCGCTTCAGGATCTGCCGCACGCCGAGTTTGTCGAGTTCGCGCAGTGCGGGCACTTTCCCGCGCTGGAAGCCCCCGCGCGTTACTACCCATTGCTACGTCGGGTCCTGGAACTCTCCTGAGCGATCGGCAGCGTTTGGGAATGAGGTGCGCGCGTTTTCCCGAACATCCCCGACTTCTGGGAACCCCAGCTCTCCACGCCCGCCGTCACTTGGCCGCCCCGAGACCCCGCTTCGCTCCATCGCACCAACCGCGAGCGCGGAGTTTGAGAAAAGAATCACATTACTGCCATGCTCGCCTGCGGGCTATGATGGGTCGTCCCTTCGGCCGAGATGTCCGGAAGGCAGACTACATAAAACCTCGACACAAGGAGATTCGCTATGGCAGCCGTCGATCATTTCTGGTTGAAGCACTATCCCGCGGGCGTGCCGGCGGATATCGATCCGACCATCTACACCTCACTGGTGCAGTTGCTGGACGAGGCGTTCAAGAAGTACGGCCCGCAGCCCGCCTACACCTGCATGGGCGCCACAATGACTTACCGCGAGCTCGACGACAACTCGGCGGCCATCGGCGCCTGGTTGCAGGCGCAGGGCTTCAAGAAGGGCGCGCGCGTGGCGATCATGATGCCCAACATCCTGCAGTACCCGGTCGTGCTGGCCGGCGTGCTGCGCGCCGGGCTGACGGTGGTCAACGTCAATCCGCTGTACACGCCGCGCGAGCTGGAGCATCAGTTGAAGGACTCCGGCGCCGAGGCGATTTTCATCCTGGAGAACTTCGCCTCCACGCTGCAGCAGGTGGCGGACAAAGTGCCGAGCAAGAAGATCGTCGTCTGCGCGATGGGCGATCTGCTCGGCTTCGCCAAGGGGCTGCTGGTCAACTTCGTCGTGCGCAACGTCAAGAAGATGGTGCCGGAGTACACGCTCACCGGCGCCCACAAGTTTCTCGACGTGCTGGCCGACGGGCACAAGATGAGCTTGAAGCCGGTCACCGTCACGCTCGACGACGTGGCCTTCTTGCAATACACCGGCGGCACGACAGGCGTGAGCAAAGGGGCGACGCTGACCCATCGCAACATCGTCGCCAACATGTTGCAGTCGGAGGCTTGGTACCAACCGGCGCTGCGCAAGTTAAAGCCCGGTGAGTTCCCGGTCACCGTGACTCCGCTGCCGCTCTATCACATCTTTGCGCTCACCGTGTGCGCGATGATGTCGATGCGCATCGGCGGCCAGTGTTTGCTGATTCCCAACCCGCGCGACATCCCCGGCTTCGTCAAGGAACTGCAAAAACACACGTTCCACGTGTTCCCGGCGGTCAACACGCTGTTCAATGCGCTGCTGAACAACGAGGACTTCAAGCGCCTGAACTTCTCGCGCCTGATCCTGTCGGCCGGCGGCGGCATGGCGGTGCAGGAGGCGGTCGCCAAGCGCTGGCTCGAAGCTACCGGCTGCCCGATTGCCGAAGGCTACGGCCTGTCGGAGACCTCGCCGGTGGTCACCGGCAATCGCACCGACACCGACCGCTTTACCGGCACCATCGGCCTGCCGGTGCCGTCCACCGAAATCGCCATCCTCGACGACGACGGCAACCATCTGCCGATCGGCAGCACCGGCGAGATCGCCATCCGCGGCCCGCAGGTGATGGCCGGCTACTGGCAGCGCCCGGACGAAACCGCCAAGGTGATGACGCCCGACGGCTTCTTCCGCACCGGCGACGTCGGCATCATGGACGAGCAGGGCTACACCAAGATCGTCGATCGCAAGAAGGACATGATCCTCGTCTCCGGCTTCAACGTGTACCCGAACGAGATCGAAGGCGTAGTCGCCGGCCACCCCGGCGTGCTGGAGTGCGCGGTCGTCGGTGTACCCGACGAGTACGCGGGCGAGGCGGTCAAGCTCTTTGTCGTCAAGAAAGACCCGGCCGTGACCGAGCGCGACATCATGGACTACTGCAAAGAGCACCTCACGGGCTACAAGAAGCCCAAGTACATCGAGTTCCGCGCCGATCTGCCTAAGACTAACGTCGGCAAGATTTTGCGGCGCGAGTTGCGCGACCAGAAGAAGGCCGCATAAGCCACTTGCGCAACACCGGAGAGCGGCGCCCGCGGGCGCCGTTTTCTTTTCGCTCGATAACGGCGTAGCCTTCGCCCGACCCAACATCCGCGCGCCAGCGCGAGAGGAGTCGACGATGAAGAAGTTTTCCGGCGGCCCCCGGGCTGCACCCAGCCGCCCGCGCGCCAGCGCCGGCCCGCGTACGCGCGACGACGCTCCGCGCCCGTGGGCACCTGCGCGCGGCAGCCGGGGC
>JAJTHJ010000301.1 GCA_021298875.1 Burkholderiales bacterium
GGCGAGCGCAGCGTGCTGCTCGACGGCGCACCGATCCCCTACCGGCTGCGCCGCGCGCGCCGACGCAGCATCGGCTTCCGCATCGACGACGATGGCCTCACCGTCAGTGCGCCCCGCTGGGTCACGCTGCGCGAGATCGAATCGGCCATCGTCGAGAAGCGGCGCTGGATCGAGACCAAACTCGTGCAGTGGCGCGAGCACCGACAACGGCGCCGGGTGCCCGCGGTGCACTTTGCCGACGGTGGCCACCTGCCCTACCTAGGGCAAACACTGGCGCTGCGGCTGACCGGGCAATCGCAGGCGACCACGCTGCAAGGCGCCGAACTGCACGTCGCCCTGCCGCCCGCGGCGAGCGAAGCGCAGGTGCGCGACGCGGTGCAGTCCTGGTTGCAAGCGCAGGCGCGCCGCGTGTTGGGCGAGCGGCTGGAGGCGCTCGCCGCCCGTAACGCGGTGCGTCACCGCGGCTGGGCGCTGTCCTCGGCGCGGACGCAATGGGGCAGTTGCACGCACGACGGGCGCATCCGCCTGAACTGGCGGTTGATCCACTTTTCGCCGGACGCGATCGACTACGTGATCGCGCACGAGCTCGCCCACCTGGCGGAGATGAACCACAGCGCACGCTTCTGGCAGCGGGTGGGCGAATTGTTGCCGGGCTACGAGCAGGCGCGGGCGAGCATCAAGGGCGTAGAACTCGCCGCGCTCGCCGGCGATCCGTGATCGGTTGCCGACAGACGGCGCGCTATTCTGGGTAACTGCACTGATCGCCACCCATGCCCAACCTCATCGGCAGCGCCATTCGTCATTCCGAGCCCAAGGCGAGGAATCTCAGAACGCCAAGACTGGGATTCCTCGCTACGCTCGGAATGACAGGCGGCTGAGCGCCCCGGTTTGCCCATCGCCATCGTGAAGTTCCTCCCCCCGCTCGTCTGGCTCGCCCGTCTGCTGGTGGGGGCGTATCCGCGCTGGATCGGCTGCTCACCGACCGCGGCGCAGCGCATTTACTTCGCCAACCACAGCAGCCACATGGACACGCTGGTGCTGTGGGCCTCGCTGCCCGCCGCGCTGCGCGCCAACACGCGGCCGGTGGCGGCGCGCGACTACTGGGGCCGCGGCGGCCTGCGGCAGAAGATCGCCGAAGAGGAGCTCAACGTCGTGCTGATCGACCGCGCGCGCGAAGACAGCAGCGCCGACCCGCTCGACCCGCTGCGCGCGGCGCTGGACCACGGCTTCTCGCTGATCATCTTTCCCGAAGGCACGCGCACGCCGCAGCCCCTGCCGGGGCCGTTCAAGTCGGGGCTGTACCGGCTGGCGCAGGAGTTCCCGCAGGTCGAGTTGATCCCGGTGTATCTGGACAACCTGCACCGCTCGATGCCCAAGGGGGCGCTGCTGCCGGTGCCGATCATCAGCACGCTGCGCTTCGGCGCGCCGCTGGCGCGCATCGAAGGCGAGAGCCGCGAGGCCTTTCTCGAGCGCGCCCGCGCCGCGGTGATCGCCCTGTCGTCGGAACGGCCGCAGGCGGAGGCGGCGGCATGAGAGGCACCCAGCTCTTCCTCGCCGTGATGGCGGCGATGCTGCTGGTCTTTGGCATCGGCACCGCCATCGGCAACCGGATCGCCGCCCGCGCGCGCGAGCAGGATCGCATCGCCTGGGCGCGGCAGCTGAACCTGCGCATCCGCGTCGGCTGGGTGCTGGTGCTGCTCTTCGCGGCCGGCTTTGCGTTGGGCGAGGCCGCACTGGCCGTGCTCTTTGCCGCGGCCTCGTTCTTCGCGCTGCGCGAGTTCGTCGCACTGACGCCGATCCGCGCCTCCGACTACTGGGCGCTCGTGCTGGCCTTCTACGTGGTCATCCCCTTGCAGTACCTGCTGGTGGGGGGCGGGTCGTTTGCACTGTTCACCGTGTTCATCCCGGTCTACCTGTTTCTGCTGCTGCCGGTGGTCATGGCTATCGCCCAGGACACCGAGCGCTACCTCGACCGCGTGGCCAAGATGCAGTGGGGGATGATGATCTGCGTCTTCTGCGTCAGCCACGCGCCGGCGGTGGCGCGGCTGAGCCTGCCCGGCTACCACGACCGCGGCTGGCTGCTGTTGCTGTACCTGCTGCTGGTCGTCTTCCTGGCCGACCTGCTGGCCGTGGTGGCGAGCGTCTTCTGGGGCCGCACGCCGCTGCGCTGGGACCCGACCAAGAGCCGCGAAGGGGTGCTGGCCGGCGCCATCGGCGCGGTGGTGGTCGGCACGCTGCTGTGGGGGATCACGCCGTTTCGCATCTGGCAGTCCACCCTGATGTCGATGGCCATCGTCGGCGCCTCGCTGCTGGGCAGCGTCGTGCTCACCGCGGTGGAACGCAGCCTCGGCGTGCGCGATCTGGCCATCGAAACCGGCGTGCCGCTGGTGCACGGCGTGCTCGGGCGGATCGAGGGCCTGGCCTTTGCCGCGCCGGTGTTCTTCCACCTGACGCTGTACTTCTTCGCCGCGTAGCAACCGCGCCACAGCGCGCGGCGTCTGCGGCGACCGGGTCTGACGCAGGTCGAATGTTCCCGCCGACACCCCCTTGGCAGGCACGCGCCGGCGGCGTCAAATCCGGGTCGAGCTTGTCTCGTTTGGGGGTCGATATGGCGCGGCTTGCAACGATGGCTGTGAGGCTTGGCTGGGTCTGGGCCGCAGGCGCAGTGGCGGTGCTGCCTGCTGCCGCCGCAGCCGCCGACGAAGTCGGCGCGCGCGACCTCTGGCGCCCGGCCGCCGTCACCGATCTCGGCAAAGGCCAACAGTTGCGGCTGACCACCGCCAGCGCCCCGTTCCTGCCCTGGGCCTCGCCCTACGACCTGGCCAGCGCGTGGCAGTTGCGGCGCGACGAGCTGGCGCAGGCAACCTACCGCGTCAGCTTTGCCCAGATCTCGGCCTGGGATTTCAAGCTCGGCCTGACTGCCAGCCGCCCGGACTACGGTCTGGGCCGCCGCACCGCGTACGGCAGCCTGGCGCCGCGCGACGGTTGGAGCGCGCTGCCGATGTTCCATCTGGGCAGCGACCGGATGTTCGGCGAGCGCTGGCGCCTGTCGCTCTCCGCCGACGGCACGCTCACCGCGCGCGGGCACGCGCTCGAACTGGGCATGGCCGTCGACTACCGGCTGGGATCGAGCTTCTCCCTCTACGGCGGCTACCGGCTGACCGACGCCAGCGGCGGCGCCGAGGACTTCTATCTGCCGGGCCTGACCAACGCGGCCAGCATCGGCCTGCGTTACCGGTTCTGAGCGCAGCAGCGCAAAGTCGGGTACATTCTGGAGCGAAGAAATTCACGCCATGACCGATCGCACCGCTCGTTGCTTTTACTTCTTCGGCTTTTTCCGGCCTCTGGCGGAACGAGTCGAGCGGCGCACGTAAACAACCCCCGAATCGACCCCAACCGCCAGGCCCAAACCCTGGCGGTTTTTTTTCGCCACGGGCGTGGGCCACGAGGAGCAGCCCGATGGACGGAGCCAAAAGCATGCGTTTCATGACCGACGACCTGCGGATCAAGGAGATCAAGGAACTCTCCCCGCCCGCGCACCTGATCCGCGAGTTCCCCTGCGACGAACGCGCCTCGCAGACCGTGCACGAGGCCCGCGGCGCGATGCACCGCATCCTGCACGGGATGGACGACCGGCTGATCGTCGTGGTCGGCCCCTGCTCGATCCACGACCCCGCGGCAGCGCTCGACTACGCGCGCAAGCTCAAGGCCGAGCGCGACCGGCTGGCGTCCGATCTGGAGATCGTGATGCGCGTGTACTTCGAAAAGCCGCGCACCACGGTCGGCTGGAAGGGGCTGATCAACGATCCGGATCTCGATGGCAGCTTCCGCATCAACCACGGGCTGCGGCTGGCGCGCGAACTGCTGATGAACATCAACGAACTGGGCCTGCCCGCCGGTTGCGAGTACCTGGACATGATCACGCCGCAGTACATCGCGGACTTCGTCGCCTGGGGCGCGATCGGCGCGCGTACGACCGAGAGCCAGGTGCACCGCGAACTGGCGTCGGGTCTGTCCTGCCCGGTCGGCTTCAAGAACGGCACCGACGGCAACGTGCGGATCGCCGCCGAGGCGATCCTCGCCGCGCAGCGCCCGCATCATTTCCTCTCGGTGACCAAGGGCGGGCATTCGGCCATCGTCTCCACCCGCGGCAACGACGACTGCCACATCATCCTGCGCGGCGGCAAGACCACCAACTACGACGCCGCCAGCGTGGAGGCCGCCTGCGCCGAACTCGCCAAAAACGCCCTGGCGCAACGGCTGATGATCGACGCCAGCCACGCCAACAGCCGCAAGAACGCGGCCAACCAGATCGGTGTGTGCGCCGCAGTCGGCGAGCAACTCGCCGCCGGCGAGGCGCGCATTGTCGGCGTGATGATCGAAAGCCATCTGCTCGGCGGCCGGCAGGATCTGGTACCGGGTAAGACGCTTGAGTACGGTCAGTCGATCACCGACCCTTGCCTGGGCTGGGACGACACGGTACCGGTGCTCGACGATCTGGCCGCCGCGGTGCGCGCACGCCGGCTGCACGCGGCGCGGCACGCCGGCAAGTAAGGCTCGAACCGGCGGATTGCAGCGCACGCCGCGGGACGCGGCGAGCGGCCGGACTGCCGATACTGCGAGCCTCATGCACCGGAGCACGCCATGTCGCGCCGCGATCTGTTCGACCTGCTGCTGCTGGCCGCGCTCTGGGGCGCGAGCTTCCTCTTCCTGCGCTATGTGGTGCCGGCCTTTGGCCCGGTTGCCCTGATCGAGGTGCGCGTGGCGCTGGCCGCCGCGGTGCTGCTGCCCTGGTTGTGGTGGCGCGGCGGCGGCGCCGCGCTGCTCACCCATTGGCGGCCGCTGCTGACGGTCGGGCTGCTGAACTCGGCCCTGCCCTTCGTGCTGCTGTCCTACGCAACGCTGACCCTGACCGCCGGCGTGGCGTCGATCCTGAACGCCACCACGCCGCTGTGGACCGCGGCCGTCGCCGTCGTCTGGCTGGGACAGCGCTTCGGCCGCCGGCAATGGTTGGGGCTGGCGTTGGGTTGGCTGGGGGTCGCGATTCTCGTCTGGGGCAAGGTCGATCTGCGCCCCGGCAGCAGCGGCTTTGCGGTCGCGCTGTCGGTCGGCGCCTGCCTGCTCGCCACCTTCGCCTATGGGGTGGCTGCCAACTTCACCCGGCGGCGGCTGTCGAGCGTGGAGCCGCGTGCCGTCGCCGCCGGCAGTCAGGCGAGCGCCGCAGTGCTGCTGCTGCCGCCCGCCCTGCTGTGGTGGCCATCGCCGCCGCCGCCCGCGACGGCCTGGCTGGCCGCGTTGGCACTGGGTCTCGCCTGTACCGCACTGGCCTACCTGCTGTACTTCCGGCTGCTGGCGCGCATCGGCGCGCTGCGCGCCGCCAGCGTCACCTTCCTCATTCCCGTGTTCGCCACGCTTTGGGGCGCGCTGTTCCTCGCTGAGGCGCTGACCTTGCAGATGCTGGCAGGTGCGGCCGTGGTCTTCGCCGGTACCGCGCTCGCGCTCAATCTGCTGCCGGGGCAGCCACGCAAGCCCGGTTGAGTCGGCGCCCCGCCGCTACTGGTTCTTGCGCTGCTGCCAGAGCACGTCGGCGCCGCCCGCCGCGCGATTTAGCACGCGGGCGAGCACGAAGAGCAGGTCGGACAGGCGATTCAGATACTGGCGCGGCGCGTCGTTGACCGGCTGCACGCGGCCCAGCGCCACCACCGCACGCTCGGCGCGCCGGCACACGGTGCGCGCCACGTGCGCGACCGCGGCGGCGCGCGTGCCGCCCGGCAAAATGAATTCCGCCAGCCGCGGCAGCGCGGCGTTGTAGTGCGCCAGCCGCGCATCGAGCCGCGCCACCTGTACCTCCTTGACCATCGTGTAGCCGGGGATGCACAGCTCGCCGCCGAGGTCGAAGAGATCGTGCTGGATGTCGGTGAGGTCGGCGCGCACCTCGGCGGGCAGGTCTTCGGTCGCCAGCAGGCCGAGCACGGAGTTCAGCTCGTCCACGTGGCCCATCGCGTCCACGCGCAGATCGTCCTTGGCCACACGCGTGCCGTCACCCAGCCCCGTGGTGCCGTCGTCGCCGGTGCGGGTGGCAATGCTCGACAAACGGTTCGCCATGTTCAGTCCCTCTCGTCCAGCAACGCGGTCACGGGCGGCAATACGCCGCCTTGAAGCCGCGTGCGGGCGGCGTGCAGGTCGGCGCGCAGCAGCCGCAGCTTGCCGCGCAGACCGTAATGCGGGTCGAGCATCGAGGCGGGGATGCGCTCAGCGTCGATCTCGGCGCTCAGGCGGTCGATCTCCGCCAGCAGTTCGGGCGCGCCCGTTGCAGCGCCGGGGGCAGCGGCCCGAGCTTCGAGCGCCTTGACGCGCCGATACAGCTTCTGGACGCGCATCGAAGGGCCCAGCGTCAGCAGCTTAGGCAACCAGTCGGACAGCGCCGCCATCACTGCCACCAACGGAATCACCAGCACCCACAGGCGCATCAGCAAATTGGCCAGCCAGTACGGCAGATAGCGATACAAAAACGGCGGCCCGTGATCGTAGAGTTGCACGACGTCTTCGGGCACCTCGAATTCGCTGAGGGTGCGGATCGACGGAAAGTCGCGCGCCGCGTGCAGCAGCCCCGGGCCGCTACGAATTTCGCGCGCGGCGCGCACCGGCAAAAACGCCAGCGCCGGATGCAGATCCTCGCGCGCCACCAGGGTCGCAAGCGAGGCAATGGTGTCGAGGTCGCGGTCCGGGATGTTCGCCTTGTAGTCGACCACCCCGGCCGGCACGGTGATCTTTCGCACGCCGGTCAAGCGCCGCTGGAGCGCCTCGGCCCGCTTCCAACTCACCGCGGCCAGCCCGGGCGCGCGCAACAGCTCGTCCACCAGGGGCGCATCGGCCTTGGCCACCATCAAGGCCGCATCGATGCGGCCGGCCCGCAGTTCGGCGGCGGCTTCGGCAAAGCCCAGCGTCAAGCGTTGCGCTTGCGGCCCGTCGATCTGCGCCACCCGCAGCACGTTCAGCCCGAGCGCGTGGGTGCCGCTGCCCGGTGGCCCGATGTTCAGCTTCCGCTCGCCAAGATCGGCAAGCGACGCATCGCGCAATTCCTCGCGGACGAAGAGCCACGCCGGCTCGAAGTACAAGTGACCCAGACCGATCAGTCCCTTGCGCTGCTCCTCCGGGGCGACGCCGCTCTGTACGAAGGCGACGTCGGCCGCCTCAGGATCGTCCTCCGGCAGGTGCAAGCGACGCAGATTCTCCAGCGAACCGGGCGAAGTCCGTACCTCGACCCGGACACCGTCGCGCGCCAGGATCTCGGCATAACGCTGCGCGAACTCCAGGTAGGCCCCGCCCGACGCTCCCGCCGTCAACACGATCTTCGACGGCGGAGCCGGCCGTACCGCCCACCAGACAAACGCCGCCGCTACACCGAACAGAAAAACGCCGCCAACGATGGTCCAGCGAAGCAGATTTCCACGGTCGAACACGATCCGCTCTCCCCAGTCTTGGGACTCCGCGCTCGCGCGCGAATGGGTTCACGCGTCGAGGCGGGCGAAGATTACACAGGCCGCTGGCGACCGCGAATGCTGCCGCATAATCGAATGCGCCGCACGACGGCGCACCTCGCGCACCGGCCACAAGCCGCCCCGCGCTCGACACCAAGGAGATCGCCAATGACCGCCCCTGCCCTAGCGCACACGCTGCGCAATCCGCTGCCCGCCGCCTTCGTCGCCGCGCTCGCTGCGCAGTTCGGCGCGCGCCTGTCCACTGCCGCCGCGGTATGCGAACAGCACGGCCGCGACGAGTCGCCCTACCCGCCGATGGCGCCGGACGCCGTGGTGTTTGCCGAGTCCACCGAAGACGTCGTGGCGCTGGTGCGGCTATGTGCCGAGCATCGCGTGCCGCTGATTCCCTACGGCGTCGGCTCGTCGATCGAAGGGCATCTGCTGGCCGTGCAAGGCGGCGTGAGCGTCGATCTGTCGCGGATGAACCGCGTGCTCGCGGTCAACGCGGAAGACCTGACCGTCACCGTGCAGGCCGGCGTCACCCGCAAGCAATTGAACGCGGAGATCAAGGACACGGGCCTCTTCTTCCCGATCGACCCCGGCGCCGATGCGTCACTCGGCGGCATGGCGGCCACCCGCGCCTCCGGCACCAACGCCGTCCGCTACGGCACGATGCGCGAGAACGTGTTGGCGCTGAAAGTCGTCACCGCCGAGGGGCAGGTGATCGACACCGCGGGGCGTTCGCGCAAGTCGAGCGCCGGCTACGACCTGACGCGCGTCTTTGTAGGCAGCGAAGGCACCCTCGGAGTCATTACCGAGGTCACGTTACGGCTGTACCCGCAGCCGGAGGCGATATCGGCGGCGACCTGTTCGTTCCCCGACGTAAAGGCCGCGGTGGATACAGTGATCCAGACGATCCAGTTGGGCGTGCCGGTGGCGCGCTGCGAGTTGCTCGATGCGCTCACCGTGCGTGCGGTCAACCTGCGCGACAAGCTCGGCTTGCCCGAGCAGCCGTTGCTGCTGTTCGAGTTCCACGGCTCGGCCGCGAGCGTGGCCGAGCAGGCCGAAACCGTGCAGGCGGTAGCGCAGGAGCACGGCGGGGCCGACTTCAAGTGGACGACCAAGCCCGAAGAACGCACCAAGCTGTGGGAAGCGCGGCACGCCGCCTACTTTGCCTGCCTGCAACTGAAGCCCGGCTGCCGCAGCGTGACTACCGACGTGTGCGTGCCGATCTCGCGGCTGGCCGAGTGCATCGCGCAGACGATCGAAGACACGAACACGAGCTTCCTGCCGGCACCGATCCTCGGCCACGTCGGCGACGGCAACTTCCACTGCGCGATCCTGGCCGACCCGACCAAGCCCGAGGAACTCGAAGAAGCCGAGCGCCTCAACCGCCGCATCGTCGAGCGCGCACTCGCCCTGGACGGCACCTGCACCGGCGAGCACGGCGTGGGGCTGCACAAGATGGATTTTCTGGTGCAGGAACACGGCGCAGACGCGGTCGATCTGATGGCGCGCATCAAGCGCGCCTTCGATCCGCTGAACATCCTGAACCCCGGCAAGATCGTCCGCGCGTTCTGACGCGCAAGGAGCCCGCCATGTCGCTCGCCAAGATCGCGGCGCTGCGCGTGCGCGCCGCCCGCGTGCCGCTGCCCGAGCCGCACAACACCGCCAGCGGCACCGTGGCCGAATCGCCGCTGGTGCTGACCGACCTGACGCTCGGCGACGGTACCGTCGGCCACAGTCTGGTGTTCACCTACACGCCGGCGGCACTCAAGCCCACCGCAGACCTGATCGCCAATTTGGCGCCGCTGGTGATCGGAGAGCCGGCCGCGCCGCTCGACCTGGAGCAAAAGCTGGCGCGACGCTTCCGCCTGCTCGGCCCGCAGGGGTGGGTCGGCATCGCGCTCGCCGCCATCGACATGGCGCTGTGGGACGCCGTCGCCCGCCAGCGCGGCCTGCCGCTCTGCGGGCTGCTGGGCGCGGCGCCCAAGCCGATCCCCGCCTATGGCGCGGTGGGCTTCGACGGCGAGCGCGGCTCGGCCGCCACCGCCGAGCGCTGGGCCAGGCTCGGCTTTACCGGCGTCAAGGCCAAAATCGGCCACCCGACCTTGGCCAAAGACCTCGCGGTCGTGCGCGCGATGCGCGCGGCGGTCGGCCCGCAAGTGGCGATCATGGTCGACTACAACCAGAGCCCCCGCCGAGGCAATCGAGCGCTGCCGCGCGCTCGACGGCGAAGGCCTGACCTGGATCGAGGAGCCCACGCTCGCGCACGACTACACCGGCCTCGCCGCGCTCGCCCGCGCCACCGCGACCCCGATCCAGGCCGGCGAAAACTGGTGGGGCACGCTCCACCTGCAACACGCGCTCGACGCGCAGGCGAGCGACGACGTGATGCCCGACGTGATGAAGATCGGCGGCATGACCGGCTGGCTGCGCGCCGTGGCGCTGGCGCAGCCGCGCGGACTGCGCGTGTCCAATCACCTGTGGCCGGAGATCTCCGCGCAGTTGCTCGCGGCCACGCCGAGCGCGCACTGGCTCGAATACGCGGACTGGTGGAATCCGATCCTCGCCGCGCCGCTGGCCGTGCGCGACGGCATGGCCGAGCCAGGCGATGCGCCGGGCAGCGGCGTCGCCTGGAACGACGACGCCGTAGCGCGCTATCTCTGCTGAACCCTCCCGGCGCTCCCAAGCCGGTACGGCGCGGGCAGGCGGGGGCATCGCCGCGGTCGATTTCAAGCAAGCGCTTGATTGATGCTATGCTGCGGCGCAAATGAAAGCGCACACCCCCGACTCCCGAGCGAGCGCGCCACGCGCTGCCGATGCCCGCACCGCCTTACTCGGCGCCGCCACCCGGCTCTTCGCCGAGCACGGCTACGCCGCCACACCGACGCGCGCGATCTGCGCCGCCGCCGGCGCCAACGTGGCGGCGATCCACTACTACTTCGGCGACAAGGCCGGGCTATACCGCGAGGTGCTGCTCACCCCGCTGCGCGAGATGACCGCGCAGTTCGGCCGCTTCGACGATCCGGCGCTGCCCTTCGGCGCGGCGATGCGGATGCTCCTCGCACCTTTCGTCGCCCCGGCGCTGCCCGGCGAGGCGCAGGCCGAGGCGCTGGCGATGCGCCTGCACCTGCGC
Organism: Burkholderiales bacterium; assembly: GCA_021298875.1. GTDB lineage: Bacteria > Pseudomonadota > Gammaproteobacteria > Burkholderiales > Burkholderiaceae_F > JAJTHJ01. The sequence goes on from JAJTHJ010000301.1 coordinate 10,621, forward strand.
GAGATGCTGGAGCCGACGCCGGTGTTCCGCGAGATCGTCGCCACCACCATCGCCCCGGTGCATGGCGCGCTGACCGCGCTGCTGGCGCGTCACTGCGGGCTGCGCGCGGCCGACGACGAGATTCACCAGCTCGCCTTCGCCATGGTGGCGATGGCCAACGACTACTGCATGTCGCGCGAGTTCATGCGGCTGCTGGCGCCGGGCGTACTCGACCGGCCCAACGCCGCACAACGGATCCTCGACCGCCTGGTCGGCTACTGCGAAGCGCTGCTCGCCGCAGAAGTCGCCCGGCGCGGCGCACAGCGCGGCCGCGGGAACCGTAGCCGCCCGCAGACCTACTCTGCCGTCAACAAGCCTGCCGCGCGGTCGCGCCGCGGCAGCGAAGCCCAGGTCGCCAAATGAACCGGATCGCCTCTTCTTCGTCCCGCGGGTGGTGGCTCGGCGCCGCCGTGCTCGCGCTGCTCGTCGCCGTACTGCTGGCCTGGAAGTTTTCGGCACCGGCCGATGCTACGGGTGCCCAGCCGGCCGCACCGCCCGCGCCCCGGCCTTCGCTCACGGTGGCGCTGACCACACCGGAGCAGCTCGACTGGCCGCAGACGCTCGCCGCGCAAGGCAGCATCGCCGCCTGGCAGGAGGCGGTGATCGGCGCCGAGCTGGCGGGGTTTCGCGTCGATGAAGTGCTGGTCAACGTCGGCGACCGCGTGAAGAAGGGTCAACCGCTGGCCCGGGTGCGGGCCGAGACGGTCGACGCCGATCTCGCGCAAGCCCGCGCCGGACTGGCCGAGGCCGAAGCCGCGTTGGCCGAGGCACAGGCCAATGCGCGCCGCACGCGCGAGCTGGCCGACAAGGGCTTCATCAGTCCGCAGGGCGGCGTGCAGGCGGCCACCGCGGAGCAGACCGCCGCGGCACGGGTCCAGGCCGCACGCGCCCGCGTGCAGGCCGAGCAGGTGCGGATGGCGCAGACGCGGGTGCTGGCGCCGGACGACGGCGTGATCTCCGCGCGCAGTGCAACGGTCGGTTCGCTCACCGGCGGGCAGGATCTCTTCAAGCTGATCCGCGGCGGCCGGCTGGAGTGGCGCGCCGAAGTGCCGGCGGCCGATCTGGACCGACTCCGCCCCGGCCTGACCGCGCGGCTGACACTTCCCGGCGGCGAGGCGGTCACCGGCACGTTGCGTACGGTGGCGCCGACGGTGGACCCGCAGACCCGCAACGCGCTGGTCTACGTCGATCTGCCGGCGCAGAGCTCGGCGCGCGCCGGCATGTTCGCGCGCGGCGAGTTCCAACTCGCGCAGGCCCCGGCGCTGACGGTGCCGCAAAGCGCGCTGCTGCTGCGCGACGGCTTTGCCTACGTGTTTAAGCTGGAAAGCGACAACCGGGTCGCGCAGACCAAGGTGGCCGTGGGCCGCCGCAGCGGCGAGCGGGTCGAGATCAAGGACGGGCTGGCAGCCGGCACGCGCATCGTCGCCAGCGGCGTGGGCTTCCTCAACGGCGGCGACGTGGTGCGGGTGGTCGAGTCCGCGCCCGCGGCCAGCGCAAGCAAGTAGGCGACGGCGATGATCAACGTCTCGTCCTGGTCGATCCGCAATCCGATCCCGGCGATCCTGCTCTTCGTGCTGCTGACGCTGATCGGCATCGTCGGCTTTGCGGCGATGAAGATCCAGCAGTTCCCGGACATCGACCTGCCGACCGTCACCGTCACCGCCAGTCTGCCCGGCGCGAGTCCGGCGCAGATGGAGACCGACGTCGCGCGCAAGCTCGAAAACTCCATTGCCACGCTGCAAGGGGTCAAGCACATCTACAGCAAGGTGCAGGACGGCACCGCGACGGTGACCGTCGAGTTCCGGCTGGAAAAGCCGACGCAGGAGGCCGTGGACGACGTACGCGACGCGGTCTCGCGCATCCGCTCCGACCTGCCGGGCGAGCTGCGCGACCCGGTGATTTCCAAGGTCGATCTGGCCGGCTCACCGATGCTGACCTTCACCGTCGCCTCGGCGCGGATGGACGACGAGGAGTTGTCCTGGTTCGTCGACAACACGGTGACCAAGCGCCTGCTGGGCGTGCGCGGCGTCGGCGCCGTTAGCCGCGTGGGCGGCGTGGATCGCGAGGTGCGCGTGGAGCTCGACCCCGCCCGGCTGCTGGCGCTCGGCGTCACCGCGGCCGACATCTCGCGCCAGTTGCGGCAGATCCAACAGGAGGCTTCCGGCGGCCGGGCCGATCTGGGCGGCGCCGAGCAATCGGTGCGCACGCTGGGCACGGTGCGCTCGGCCGACGAGCTGGCGGCGATGGACTTCGCGCTGCCCGATGGCCGCCGCGTGCGCCTGTCCGACGTGGCCACGGTTTCCGACACGACCGCCGAGCAGCGCACGGCCGCGCTGCTCAACGGCAAGCCGGTGGTGGGCTTCGAGATCGTGCGCAGCCGCGGCGCCGGCGAGGTGGCGGTGGCCGAGGGCGTGCGTGCGGCCCTGGAGGAATTGCGCGCAGCGCATCCGGACATCGAGATCGTCGAGGCCTTCAATTTCGTCGATCCGGTCCAGGAGAACTTCGAAGGCTCGATGTACCTGCTGATCGAAGGCGCGATCCTGGCGGTGCTGGTCGTTTGGCTCTTCCTGCGCGACCTGCGCGCCACGCTGGTCTCGGCGGCGGCGCTGCCGCTGTCGATCCTGCCCACTTTCGGCGCGATGTATCTGCTGGGTTTCTCGCTGAACACGGTGACGCTGCTGTCGCTGTCGCTGGTGGTCGGCATCCTGGTGGACGATGCGATCGTCGAAATCGAGAACACCATGCGCCACTTGCGGATGGGCAAGACGCCGTATCAGGCGGCGATGGAAGCGGCCGACGAGATCGGCCTGGCGGTGATCGCCACCAGCTTCACGCTGATCGCGGTGTTCCTCCCTACGGCCTTCATGGGTGGGGTGGCCGGCAAGTTCTTCGTGCAGTTCGGCTGGACTGCGGCAATTGCGGTGTTCTTCTCGCTGGTGGTCGCGCGGATGCTCACACCGATGATGGCCGCCTACCTGCTGCACACGCCCAAAGCCGAGCATCGCCCGCCGCGCTGGCTCGAGCTCTATACCGGCTGGGCCGACTGGTGCCTCAAGCACCGCAAGACCACGCTGGCGGGCGCGGCGGTGTTCTTCTTTGGCTCCTTCGCCCTGGTGCCGTTGCTGCCGACCGGCTTCATTCCGCCGGACGACTTGTCGCAGACCCAGGTGTATCTGTCGCTGCCGCCGGGCAGCACCTTCAAGCAGACGCTGGCCGCGGCCGAGCAGGCGCGCAAGATCGTGCAGAAAAACGAGCACGTGAAGCTCGTCTACACGGCGGTGGGCGGCGGCGCTTCGGGCGCCGATCCCTTCGCGCCGCGCGGCGCCTCCGAAGTGCGCAAGGCGACCTTGACGATCAACCTGACGCCGCGCGGCGAGCGCCGCGGCATTTCCAAGCAGCAGATCGAGGGCCAGTTGCGCGCGGCGCTCGCCGAGCTGCCCGGCGTGCGCGTGACGGTGAGCTTCGGCGGCTCGGCCGAGAAGTTCGTGCTGGTGCTGGCCGGCGAGGACGGCGAGCGCCTGGCCGAGCACGCGCTGCGGGTGGAGCGCGAGCTGCGCACGATTCCCGGCATCGGCTCGGTGACCAGCACCGCCAGCCTGGTGCGGCCGGAACTCGTGGTGCGCACCGACTTCGCGCGGGCCGCCGACTTGGGCGTGACTTCGGCCGCGATTGCCGACACGCTGCGCATCGCCACCGCCGGCGATTACGACCAGAACCTGCCCAAACTCAATCTGGCGCAGCGGCAGGTGCCGATCGTGGTCAAGCTGCCGCCCGAAGCGCGGCAGGACCTGGCGCTGCTGGAACAGCTGGCGGTCCCCGGCAAGCACGGCCCGGTGCCGATCGGCAACGTGGCCCGGCTTTCGATCGACAGCGGCCCGGCCGAGATCGACCGCTACGACCGCCTGCGCAACGTGAACTTCGAGATCGAACTGAACGGCCAGCCGCTGGGCGCCGTCGCGGCCGCCGCCGCCGCGCTGCCCAGCCTGCAAAACCTGCCGCCGGGCGTGATCCAGACCACGGTGGGCGACGCCGAGGTGATGGGGGAGCTCTTTGCGAGCTTCGGCATCGCAATGGCGGCCGGCGTGCTGTGCATCTACATCGTGCTGGTCCTGCTGTTCAAGGACTTCGTGCAACCGGTGACGATTCTCGCGGCGCTGGTGCTGTCGGTGCCGGGCGCGTTCCTGGCGCTCTTCATCACCCAATCGGCGCTGTCGATGCCGTCGATGATCGGGCTCATCATGCTGATGGGCATTGCCACCAAGAACTCGATCCTGCTGGTCGACTACGTGATCCTCGCGCGGCGCGAGCACGGGCTGTCGCGCTGGGACGCCCTGCTCGATGCCTGCCGCAAGCGGGCGCGGCCGATCGTGATGACCACCGTGGCGATGGGCGCCGGCATGCTGCCGATCGCGATCGGCCTGGGTACCGACCCCAGCTTCCGCGCGCCGATGGCGATCGTGGTGATCGGCGGGCTAATCACCTCCACCTTCCTCAGCCTGCTGGTGGTGCCGGTCGTGTTTACTTACATCGACGATCTGCGCACGGCCGTCGTCCGGCTCTTGAAGCGCGGGCGCTCGGCCGCATCTCCAAACGAATCTTTGCCGCCGACCGCGGCGCACGAGGAGGCTTCCCGCTCATGACGCCGCCCACTTCTTTCACCCGCCGCCGGCTGTTCGCCGCCTCACTCGCCCTCACCCTGGCCGCGCTCGCGCCGCTGGCTCGTGCCGGCGGGTTCGACACGCTGGACTTCGACTGGGTCGATGCCGAGCGCAATCGCGCAGTGCCAGTGCGCCTGTACTGGCCGCAACAAGCCGCCGCCGACGCGCCGGTGCCGCTGGTGGTGTTCTCACACGGCATCGGAGGATCGCGCCGCGGCTACAGCTATCTTGGCCGCTACTTTGCGGAGAACGGCATCGCCAGCCTGCACGTGCAGCACGTCGGCAGCGACCGCGCACTGTGGACCGGCAACCCCTTCACGCTGATCGGCCGGCTGCAAGCGGCGGCGCAGGCGCGCGAAGCCATCGAGCGTGTACTCGATCTGCGCCACGCGCTCGACCGGCTGCTGGCCGAGGAGGCCGGCCACGCCATCGACCGCAGCCAGATCGTCGTCGCCGGCCACTCCTACGGCGCCAACACTGCGCTGCTCGCCGCCGGCGCGAGCGTGGAACGCGACGGCCGCACCGTCGATCTGCGCGACCCGCGTTTTGCGGCGGCGATCCTGATTTCGGCACCGCCGTTCTATGGCGAGACCGACCCCGCGCGCATCCTGCGGCACGTGACCGTGCCGACGCTGCATGTCACCGCCACCGGCGACACGATCCAGATTCCCGGCTACGTCTCGCCGCCCGCCGACCGGCTGGCTGTATTCGAAGCGGTCGGCGGCCCCCGCAAAACGCTGGTGATGTTCGAAGGCGGCAACCACAGCATCTTCACCGACCGCCCGGCCACCGGCGGGCCGGAGCTGAACGCGCAGGTCAAGGCGGCGACGCGCGAACTGGCCGCCGCGTTTATCGCGCAGGTGTTCGCCGGCACGGGCGAGCCGCTGTCGGTCTGGGGCGAGCGCTACCGGCCGATCGTCGCGCGCTACGCGGTCGGCGCAGCGCATTAAGCCGTCAAGTCGCCGGCGCCGCGGCGGCGAAGCGCCGCGCCTTGAACGCCAGCACGATCTTCAACACGCCGGCGGCAATCGCCCACGCACCGACCGCCCACACCAGTCCCAGCAGCGCGGCGGCCGGCTGCGCGACCATGTAGCCGCCGAACAGCAGCGACACGGCGCCCAGCAGCATCAGCGCCCATTCGCCCTTGATCTCGTGGCGCAGCTTGATGCCGGCCCAAACTAGCAGCACGCCGGCCGCCAGCGCGTAGCAGGCGATCAACAACAAAAGCGCGCCGGCTGCCGCCGCCGGCAGCCACAGGCCGATCGCGCCGGCGACCGTGCCGAGCAGACCTAAAACCAGCCACATCCACCAGTGCTGGCGTTCGCCGCGAGCGCGCCAGGCACCGATGGCGACGAACACGCCCTCCACCAGCACGTGCGCGGCGAAGAACAGCGCCAGGATCAGCACCGTCGGCCCCGGCCAGGCAAAGGCGAGCACGCCGAAGACCACGCTGGCGATCCCACCGATCAGCAGCGCCCACCAGAGTTTGCGCATTGCGGTCTGCATGTCTCTTTCCCCCTTACTTGCGAGTCGCGCGGTGCACGTAGAAGCTGACCGGCGCGGACTCGATCAGCAGCTTGCCACTGGCATCGAGGATCGCCGCTTGCAGGCGGTGCTCGACGTTGTCGGGGTTGGCGGCGGCCGCCCAATCGGCTTCGGTCAGCGCGATGTCCGGCGCGGTGTAGCGGCCGTCGAGCAGATTGCCGTCGAGCTTGACGCGCAGGATGTCGCCTTTGCGCAGCGGCGGCTCGACGGCGAGCTTGATCGGAAACGCGCCGGTGTTGCTGTGGATCGTGCCCTGCGGCTCGGGGGCGACGACGGCGAACTTGCGGTACGCGAAAGGCGCTGCAGGTGCGGGGGCTCTCGGCGTCCCCGGCTCGATGACGATCACGTTGGGAGGCGGCAAGGGCACCGGCTTGGCACCGGGGCTCGGCTGATCGGAAAACACCGGCCCGGCTTTGTCCTTGCTCTCGTAGATCGTTCCTTGGGCAAGGGCCAGCGCCGGCGCCAGCACGGCAAACACAAACCACAGCGGTCTCATCGGCGGCTCCCTTCGGCGTCTCCCTTCGGCTTGACGTCCATTGTCGCAGCGCGGACGCGGTTCGCCTACCCCGGAAGCCCGCGCCGCGCGCCACCGCACGCGACGTTGCTCCGATTGTTGCCGCGCGCTCAAGGCTGCGTTGCCGCTGCGCGGTGCGCATCGGCAGTAAGCTTCGCCGGCCATGAACGCCCCCGACACCCGCCTGCTGGCCGAGCGCATACCGCTGGACGGCGCCGGCCCCGTGGACGCCGCCCGCCGGCGCGAGGTGGTGGCCGCCTTGCGCGCGGCGCTGCCCGAGCATTGCCTGCTCTACCGCGAGGAAGACACCCGCCCCTACGAATGCGACGGGCTGACGCTGTACCGCCAGTTGCCGATGGTGGTAGCGCTGCCGGAGACCGAAGCGCAGGCGGCCGAAGTGCTGCGCATCTGCCATCGGATGCAGGTGCCGGTGGTGCCGCGCGGCTCGGGCACGTCGCTGTCGGGCGGCGTGCTGCCGCATGCGGCGGGCGTGCTGCTATCGCTCGCCAAGTTCAACCGGATCGTCAAGGTGGATCCGCTCGCGCGGCACGCCGTGGTGCAGCCGGGCGTGCGCAACCTCGCAGTGTCCGAAGCCGCGGCGCCGCATGGCCTGTACTACGCGCCCGACCCGTCGAGCCAGATCGCGTGCAGCATCGGCGGCAACGTCGCGGAAAACGCCGGCGGCGTGCACTGCCTCAAGTACGGCCTGACGCTGCACAACGTGCTGCGCGTGCGCGGGCTGACCATCGAGGGCGAGATTGCCGAGTTCGGCTCGGCCGCACTGGACAGTGCGGGACTCGATCTGCTGCCGCTGGTAGTAGGTTCCGAGGGCATGCTGGCGGTAGTCACCGAGGTCACGGTCAAGCTCGTGCCCAAGCCGCAGACCGCGCAGGTGATCATGGCCTCGTTCGACGACGTCGAAGTCGCCGGCCGCGCGGTGGCCGCGGTGATCGCCGCCGGGATCATCCCCGCCGGCATGGAGATGATGGACCAGCCGGCCGCCAACGCGGTCGAACCTTTCGTCAAGGCGGGCTACGACACGGACGCGGCGGCGATCCTGCTCGTTGAAAGCGACGGCACGCCGGAGGAGGTCGCTGAAGAGATCGCCCGCATGCGCGCGGTGCTCGAAGCCCGCGGCGCCACCGCGCTCAAGGTCTCGCAAAGCGAAGCGGAGCGGCTGCGCTTCTGGGCGGGGCGCAAGGCGGCGTTTCCGGCGGTCGGGCGCATCTCGCCCGACTACTACTGCATGGACGGCACCATTCCGCGCGCGCGGCTGGGCGAGGTGCTCAAAAGCATCCAGCAGATGGAAGGCAAGTACGGCCTGCGCTGCGCCAACGTGTTCCATGCCGGCGACGGCAATCTGCATCCGCTGATCATGTTCGATGCCAACGACCCGGACTCCGTGCAGCGCGCCGAGCAGTTCGGCTTCGAGATCATCGAGCTGTCGGTCGCTGTCGGCGGCACCGTGACCGGCGAGCACGGCGTCGGCGTGGAGAAGCTGCACCAAATGTGCCTGCAATTCGACCGCGCCACGCTCGACGCCTTCTTCGCGATCAAGCGCGCCTTCGACCCGCCGGGGCTGCTCAATCCCGGCAAGGCGATCCCCACGCTGGCGCGCTGCGCCGAGTACGGCCGGATGCACGTGCACGCGGGGCAGTTGCGGTTTCCGGAACTGCCGAGGTTTTAGCCATGGCGAGGCTCAGCGCCCCCACCCCAGCCCTCCCCCGCCTTGCGGGGGAGGGAGTCAAAGCCCCCTCCCCTGCGAAGCGGGGGAGGGCTGGGGTGGGGGCGTGGGTCTCCGCGTAGGCACCAGCGATGGACCCCGCCCTTCAGGCCCTCGGCCAACGCATCCGCGCCGCCGCCGACGCGCGGCAGCCGCTCGTCATCCGCGCGGGCGGCAGCAAGGATTTCTACGGCAATGCTTGCGAAGGAGATGTGCTCGACCCGCGCGGCTATCGCGGTGTGGTCGCCTACGAGCCGACCGAACTCGTAATCACCGTCCGCTGCGGCACGCCGCTCACCGAACTGGAAGCCGTACTCGCCGAGCGCAACCAGTGCCTGCCCTTCGAGCCGCCGCACTTCGGCCCCGAGGCCACCGTCGGCGGCTGCATCGCCGCGGGGCTGGCCGGACCGCGCCGCGCCGGCGCCGGCGCAGTCGCGGGCAGCGTGCGCGACTTCGTGCTCGGCGCCAAGCTGATCGATGGCCGCGGCCAGATGCTCGCCTTCGGCGGCACGGTGATGAAGAACGTCGCCGGCTACGACA
>JAJTHJ010000025.1 GCA_021298875.1 Burkholderiales bacterium
CGCTGACGCTGGAGCTCTACCCCGGCTTGACCGAGCGCGCGCTGCCCGACATCTGCGCGCAGGCGCAGCGGCGCTGGGACCTCCTCGACCTGCTGGTGATCCACCGCGTCGGCGAACTCAAACCGACCGACCAGATCGTGCTGGTGGTCGTCACCAGCAGCCACCGCGGCGAGGCCTTTGCGGCCTGCCAGTTCGTGATGGACTATCTCAAGACCGACGCGCCGTTCTGGAAGAAGGAAGCCACGCCCGCCGGCACGCGCTGGGTCGAAGCCCGCGCCAGCGACGACGCCGCCCGCAACCGCTGGAGCAGGCCGTGACCCGCGACGGCCCGCTGTGGCAGGTGCTGCTCGCGGTGGGCCTCGGTGCCGTAGTCGGTGCCTGGTTGCGCTGGGGCCTGTCGTATTGGCTGAACCCGCGCGTTGCGCATCTGCCGCTCGGCACGCTGGCGGCCAACCTGGTCGGCGGCTACCTGATCGGCATTGCTATCGCCGCATTTGTGGTGCAACCGGGCATCGCACCGGCGTGGCGCCTGCTGATCGTGACAGGCTTTCTCGGCGGGCTGACGACGTTCTCGACATTCTCCGCGGAGTCGGTCGCGCTGATGCAGGCTGGGCAATGGGCCGCCGCGGGACTGCACACCGCGCTGCATCTAGGCGGTTCGCTGGTGGCCACCGTGTTCGGCATCTGGACGGTGCGGGTGTTCGCGACGTGACAGAGGTCTGCCGTATATTGCCCACGCTCTCCGGTCAATAAGAAAACCAAACCGCATGCCTGTTCTGTCTGTCCGCGCAGCCGCCGCCATGGCCGCGCTCCCGCTGCTCGCCGCCTGCTCCAAACCCGCGCCGACCACCGAGGACATCCGCCCGGTGCGGACGATGACGGTGGCCGCCGGGCGGACGACCGCCCTGGCCGACCTGCCGGGGGAACTGAAGCCGCGGATCGAGACGCGCGTCGGCTTTCAGGTGCCGGGGCGGATCGTCAGCCGCGACGTGGAAGTCGGCCAGACCGTTAAAGCCGGCCAGACGCTCGCTGCGGTGGACGCCGCCGACTACAAGCTCTCCGCGGTCGCCGCGCGGGAGGCGCTGATCGCCGCGCAGACCGACCGCGACCAGCAGCGTGCGGATTACAAGCGCTTCCAGGACCTGCATGCGAAGGGCTTTATCAGCGCGGCCGAACTGGAGCGGCGCAAGAGCGCGCTCGACGCTGCCGAGGCCCGCTACAAGCAGGCGGCGGCGCAGGCCGACGTGAGCGGCAACCAAGCTGCGTACACGGTGCTGAAGGCGCCGACCGCGGGTGTCGTCACCGCCGTGGATGCCGAAGTGGGGCAGGTGGTCACTGCCGGCCAGTCGGTCGTGCGCCTGGCGCCGACGGCCGAGAAGGAAGTCGCCATCGCTATCCCCGAAAGTCGCCTCGCCGATCTGCGCCGCATCCCTGAAGTACGCGTGTCACTGTGGGCCGGCGGCAAGGAACTTCGCGGCAAAGTGCGCGAGATTTCTCCGGTTGCCGATCCGGCCACCCGCACCTTTCCGGCGCGGATCACCTTGCTCGACGTGCCGGCCGACGCTGCATTTGGCATGACGGCGACGGTCAAGTTCGAGACTCCGGTGCCGACCGCGGTCGTGCTGCTGCCGCTGCAAGCGCTGCTACGCGATGGCGATGCGACCTATATCTGGCTACTGGACCGCAACGCGATGACGGTCAAGCGCGTGCCGATCAAGGTCGCTTCGATCGCCGGCAACGAGGTCGCCGTCGCCGGCGGTGTGCAGCCCGGCGACACGGTGGCCACCGCTGGCGTGCATCTGCTCAAGGACGGGCAGAAGGTCAAGCTGCTCGACGAGAAGCTCTTCACCCCGGCGCCGTCGCCCGCCGCGGCGCCTGCCAAACCGTGACCGCGCCGCGCCTGCCGCCGGTGCTCGGGGCGGTCAAGAGCTTCAACCTCTCGGCCTGGGCGCTCGACCACGGGCCGTTGATCCGCTACCTGATGGTGGCGCTGCTGATCGCCGGTGTGGGCGCCTTCTTCGCGCTCGGGCAGGACGAAGACCCGCCGTTCACCTTCCGCGCGATGGTCGTGCAGGCCTTCTGGCCTAGCGCCACCGCGCAGCAGATGGCCGAGCAGGTCACCGACAAGCTCGAACGCAAGCTGCAAGAAACGCCCTACGTCGACAAGATTCGCTCGTACAGCAAGCCGGGGCAGACGCTGATCATCGTGCAACTGGTCTGCTCCTCGCCGCCGGCAGAGATTCAGCAGGTCAGGTACCAGGAGCGCAAGAAGCTCGGCGACATCCGTGCGACGCTGCCGCCCGGCGTGCAGGGGCCAATCTTCAACGACGAGTTCGGCGACGTGTACGGCGTGATCTTCGCCTTCTCCGCCGACGGCTTCAATTACCGGGAGCTGAAGGACTACGTGGACTGGGCGCGCCAGCAACTGCTGCGGGTGCCGAACGTGGCGAAGGTCGATCTGTTCGGCGTCCAGGACGAGAAGATTTACCTGGAGATTCCGCACCGGCGGCTGGCGCAGCTGGGGCTGACCGTGCCGCAACTGGCCGAGCAGATCGCCGCGCAAAACGCGGTCGAAGCGTCGGGCCTGTTGCCGACGCCGACCGACAACGTGCAGATTCGCCTGACCGGAGAGTTGCGTTCGCTCGACGATCTGCGCGCGCTACCGATCCGCGCCAACGGCCTGACCTACAAACTGGGCGACGTAGCGACGGTCACCCGCGGCTACATCGACCCACCGCGCGACAAGATGCGCGCAGCCGAGGGCGGGGCGCCGGCGCGCGAGGTCATTGGCTTGGGGGTGTCGATGGCCAAGGGCGGCGACATCATCGCGCTGGGCCGCGATCTCGCCGCCATCGAGCGGCGCTTGCAGTCGCAGTTGCCGGTCGGCATCGAGATGTTCAAGGTCGCCGACCAGCCGCGTGCGGTGGCGGCCAGCGTCAACGAGTTCATCCGCGTGCTGATCGAGGCGGTGGCGATCGTGCTGGCCGTCTCCTTCGTCAGCCTCGGTCTGCACACCAAGCCGCTGCGGGTGGACATGCGGCCGGGGCTGGTGGTCGCGCTGACGATCCCGCTGGTGCTGGCGCTGACCTTCCTCGCGATGTACGTGACGGGCATCGGCCTGCACAAGATTTCGCTCGGCGCACTGATCATCGCCTTGGGCCTGCTGGTGGACGACGCGATCATCGCGGTCGAGATGGTCGTGCGCAAGATGGAAGAAGGCGCGGACCGCCGCGCTGCCGCCACGGCGATGTACGAGCTGACGGCGATGCCGATGCCGACCGGCACGCTGATCACCGCCGCGGGCTTCCTGCCGATCGCGCTCGCCAAATCGCTGGCCGGCGAGTACACCTTCTCGATCTTCGCGGTCACCGCGATTTCGCTGATCATCTCGTGGTTCGTCGCGGTGCTGTTCGTGCCGCAGTTGTCGATCTGGCTGCTGCGGATCAAGCCCAGGGTCGGCGCCGACGGGCAGCACGAGCTTTTCAACACGCCGTTTTATGAGCGCTTCCGTGCGCTGGTGGACTGGTGCGTGGAGTGGCGCAAGACGGTCATCGCGATCACGGTCGGCGCGCTGGTGCTGGGGTGCTGGGGTTCCGCTTCGTCGAAAAGCAGTTCTTCCCGGACTCCAGCCGGCTCGAACTCGTCGTCGATCTGTGGTTGCCCGAAGGCTCGAGCTTCGTCGCCACCGAAGCCGAGGCCAAGCGCTTCGAGCGCTGGCTGCAACAGCAAGCCGAGGTCGAGTACTACGCGGGCTACGTCGGCACGGGCTCGCCGCGCTTTTACTTGCCGCAGGACCAGCAGTTTCCGCAGAGCAATCTGGCGCAGTACGTGGTGGCCACGCGTTCGCTGGCGCAGCGCGAGGCGCTGTGCGGGCGGCTGCTGCAACTGTTCCGCGACGACTTTCCCAACCTGCGCGGGCGGGTGAAGCTGCTGCCCAACGGACCGCCGGTGCCCTACCCGGTGCAGTTCCGCGTCGAGGGCGAAGACCCGGCGCGCGTGCGGCAGATTGCCGACCGCGTCAAGCAGGCGATGCGCGACAACCCCAACACGGTCGGTGTGAACGACAACTGGAACGAGGACGTCAAGCAACTGCGGCTGACGCTCGACCAGGACAAGGCGCGTGCGCTTGGGGTCTCCACGCAACTGCTGGCGCGGGCGGCGCAGACGATCCTATCGGGCACGCCAATCGCGCAGTACCGCGAAGGCGACGAGCTGATCGACATCGTGCTGCGCCAACCTCTGGACGAACGCGACACGATGACCCGGCTCGCCGATGCCAACGTGCCGACCGCCAGCGGCCGCTACGTGCCGCTGTCGCAACTGGTCAAGGCGGAGTTCGGCTGGGAGCCGGGCGTGATCTGGCGCGAGAACCGCGAGTACGCGATCACCGTGCAAAGCGAGGTGCGCGACGGCATCCAGGGGCCGACGGTGACCGACCAGGTATGGAATAGCTACGACATGCAAGTACTGCGAGCTCACTTACCGCCCGGCTACCGGCTGGTGATCGCCGGCGCGGCCGAGGAGAGCGAGAAGGCGACCAGTGCGCTGCTGGCCAACGTGCCGCTGGCGCTGTTTGCGATCTTCACGCTGCTGATGCTCCAGCTGCACAGCTTCCCGCGGTCGCTGCTGGTGTTTCTCACCGGGCCGCTCGGCTTCATCGGCGCGGCGGCGGCGCTTTTGATTTTCCAGCGGCCGTTCGGTTTCGTCGCGCAACTGGGCGTGATCGCACTGGTCGGCATGATCATCCGCAACGCGGTGATCCTGGTCGATCAGATCGAACGCGACGAAGAGCGCGGCGTGGACACCTGGACCGCCATCGTGGAAGCGGCCGTGCGCCGCCTGCGGCCGATCCTGCTGACCGCCGCCGCCGCAGTGGTGGCGATGATTCCGCTGTCGCGCAGCGTCTTCTGGGGGCCGATGGCGGTGGCGATCATGGGTGGGCTGATCGTCGCCACCGCGTTGACGCTGCTTTTCCTGCCAGCGCTGTATGCGGCGTGGTTCCGAGTGAAGCGCGTGCCGGCGGGCGATACTTTGGCCTGACGAGCATTGGTGAGGCGCTGCCGATGAAGTGCGTTTTGATCCTCTACCTGTCCCGCGACGGCCACACTGCGCGCATCGCGCGAGCCCTCTGCGGCAGCATCGCCGCCGCCGGCGGGCGGGCCGAGATGATGGATCTGGTCGAGGCGGAGCGCGAAGGCGTGGACTGGGCGCGCTACGACCTGCGCGTGCTCGGCGCGCCGGTGCTGTACGGCACCTACGACAAGCGCCTCTTCGACTTCGTCGCCAAACACAAGGCCGAACTCGACGCGCGGCCGAATGCGTTTTTCAACGTCTCGGTGGTCGCGCGCATCCCGGCCAAGGCGACGGTCGAGGGCAACCGCTACATGCAGAAGTTCCTGCAACTGTCGCCCTGGCAGCCGCGCGATTTGAAGGTGATCGCCGGCAAGGTCAACTACCCAGTCTGGGCCTGGTACGAACGGCTGATGATCCAACTCATCATGAAGTACACCGACGGCCCGACCGATCCGTCGACCGTGATCGACTACACCGACTGGGACGACGTGGCCGCGTACGGGCGGCACCTGCTGACGCTGGCGTAATCAGCGTCCGGGCAGTGGCAGCCGCAGTTCCGCGCGCAGCCCGTGAGGCGTATTGGCGCCAAGCGTGAATTGCCCGCCGTGCAGCTGGGCGATCCGTTGCACGATCGCCAGCCCCAGGCCGGCGCCGGTGCCGCCGCCGCGCGCGGCGTCGCCGCGCTCGAAGGGGCGCAACAGCCGTTGCAGGTCGGCGGGGGCGATGCCCGGCCCCTGGTCGGCCACGGTGAGCAGCGCGGCGCCGTCCTGCCGCGTCAGCGTCAAGGCGAGCGTCAGTCGTCCGCTCTCGGCATCGCGCCCGTAGTGGTCGGCGTTGGCCAGCAGGTTGTCGAGTGCGCGGCGCAGTTCGGTTGCGTAGCCGTCGAGCACGAGGCCGGGTTCGATGCGGCTGTCTACCGCCGTGTCCGGTGCCTCCGTCAAGCGACTGGCGGCGAGCGCTTCGCCGGCCAGTTGCGATAGATCGACCGGCGCCTTCGGTTGCTGCGGGCTGGGCCGCGCGTAGTCGAGAAACTGGCGGACGATGGCGTCCATCTGGTCGATGTCGCTCGCCATCGCCGCGCGCGTGGCGTCGGGCAGGGCGTTCAACTCGAGCTCCAGCCGCAGTCGTGTCAGGGGTGTGCGCAGATCGTGCGAGATCCCCGCCAGCAGCACCGCGCGATCCTGCTCCAGCTTGGCTAGCGCGGCCACCATGCGGTTGAAGTTCTCGTTGACCGTGCGGATCTCCGGCGGCCCGCTCTGTGGCAGCGGCGGCGGCGTGCCGCCGGCGGCCAGCTGCCGCGCCGCCATGCTCAAGCGGCGCAGCGGCTGGTTGACCACGCCGGTGATCGCCACCGCGGTGGCGAGCGACAGCAGCAGCGCTGCCACCGCCCAGCTGATCCACTGCGTGCCGGCGTTACGCACCAGCGGGTCGCGCTCGAAGGCCACCCAATAGTCGTCGCCGGCGATGCTGAAGCTCACCCACAGCGCCGGCTCGCCGTTGACGGCGCCGGCCAGCCGTGTCTGCGGGCCGAGCTGGGCGCGCAGTTGCGCCTCGATCAGCTCGGCCAGCGGCAGCGCGGGCTGCGGTTGGACCCGGTCGCCGGCCTCGCGCGGGACGATGCGGATGCCCTCGTTGTCGGCGAGTTCGGCGAGCAGCGCGCGTCGCAGCGACGGCTCGGCGTAGAGCAAGGCGGCGCGCGTGATGTTGACCACGCTCACCATCTGGTGCGCGATCTGGTGTGCGCGCGGCGTGCGCTCGAACACGCGCAGGCTCTGCGCCCAGGCAAGCACGCTCGCCGCCAGCAGCGCCAGCAGCAGCAGAAAGGTGCGCCAGAAGAGCGGCAGCGCAGCGCGGCTCACGCGGGCTGGTCGTCGGGGATGAACACGTAGCCCAGCCCCCAGACGGTTTGCAGATAGCGCGGCTTGGCCGGGTCGGGTTCGATCAGTTTGCGCAACCGCGAAATCTGCACGTCCAGACTGCGGTCGTAGGCCTCGTACTCGCGGCCGCGCGCCATCTCCATCAGCTTGTCGCGCGACAGCGGCACGCGCGGGAAGCGGGCAAAGGCCTTGAGCACGGCAAACTCGCCGGTGGTGAGCGGCACCGGCTCGCCTGCGCGGGTCAGCGTGCGCGTGCCCAGATCGAGCAGGAAGTCGCCAAAAGCCACCTGGCCCGCTTCCTGCGCCGGCGCGCCCGGCGCCTCGTTCGGCGTCTTGCGCCGCAGGACCGCGTGGGTGCGCGCCAGCAGTTCGCGCGGGTTGAAGGGCTTGGGCAAATAGTCGTCGGCGCCGAGTTCGAGGCCGACGATGCGGTCCACGTCCTCGCCTTTGGCGGTGAGCATCAACACCGGCGTGGTGTCGTTGCCGCCGCGCAGCCGGCGCAGCACCGACAGGCCGTCTTCGCCCGGCATCATCAGGTCGAGGATCAGCAGGTCGAAGTGCTCGCGCTGCCACAGGCGCTGCATCGCCTGCGCGTGCTCGGCCGTGTAGACGGTCATGCCGTTGTCGGTCAGGTAGCGGCGCAGCAGATCCCGCAGACGCAGGTCGTCGTCGACGACGAGGATTTTCGGGGGGCCGGATCGGCTCATGGTGCGAGGTCTCCGCAAATCGGCAGGCTGGATTGTGCGGCGAGGCGGGCGCGGCACCGCGCGTGCCGTGTTGTGCCAAGACAAAGTGTTACAGACTTTACCCCGCGCGGCAGCGACGGGCCGGCATCTGTGCTGGCGCTAGCTTGCCGCTTGCCTAAGATTCGATCGATGTTTGCGTTTCGCTTTTCGACTTGCGCGCTGCCCCTCGCGGCAGCGCTCTGCGCCGGCAGCGCGCTGGCCCAGCCGGCCCCGCCCGCCGCTCCCCCGGGGGCAGAGCCGCGGGCGCAACCGTCGCCCGAGCAGCAGCGCGAGCGCTGGCAGACGCTGCCGCCCGAGGAGCGGCTGCGCGCCTGGAACAGCCTGCCGCCCGAGCAACGCTGGCAGATGTGGCACAGCCTGCCGCCGGAGGAGCGGATGCGCATCCGCGAAAGCCTCACCCCCGAGCAACGCGAAGCCTGGCGCCGCCGCTGGCAGGACCAGCGCGAGCAGATGCTGCGGCAAGGCGGCCCGCACGACTCGCCGCTGTATCGCCAGTTGACACCCGAGGAGCGGCAGCGGATGCGCGACCAGATCCGCGAGGCGCATGGCGTCTTGCCGCCGCGTCCGCCGGGGCCGCCGCCGGCCGCGCCACCGCCGCCGCGCTAGGCGGTGGCGCCTTCGTAGAATCGTCGCCGTCCGCGCCGGTCTGGCCGAGCGGCGGTCGCCGCGTGTCTGCCGACTCCTTGCCCACCGTACTCGCTCTCGACACCGCCACCGCGGTCTGCGCGGTCGCGCTCGCCCGCGGCGAGCGGGTGGTCGAGCTGGCCGAGACGGTCGGCCAGCGCCACTCCGAGCGCCTGCTGCCGATGGTCGATGCGCTGCTGCGCGAGCAGCGCGTGACGCTGGCCGATTGCGCGGCGATCGCCTTCGGTGCCGGACCGGGGTCGTTCACCGGATTGCGCGTCGCCTGCGCGGTCGCGCAGGGGCTCGGCTGGGCGACCGAGCGCCCGGTGGCGCCGGTGGGCAATCTGGCGGCGATCGCGTGGAACGCCCGCGCCGTGGCGCCGCAGGCGGAGCGTGTGGCGGTCGCGATCGATGCACGGATGAACGAGGCGTACTACGCCGTGTTCGACGTGCGCGGCGCGGCGCCGGTCGAACTCGCGGCGCCGGCGCTGGTGGCCGCGGCGGATCTGGCCGCGGCGCTGGCGCCGTGGGCCCCCGACGCGCTGGCCGGCGAGGGCGTGGCGGTGTTTGCTTCGCAGCTGGACGCGCTCGCCGCGCCGCTGCGCTTGCCGCAGTTGCGCGCAAGCGCCGGCACTATCGCCCGCCGGGCGCAGCAGTCCGTGGCTGAGGGGCGCAGCGTGGCGCCAGCGCTGGCCGCTCCGCTTTATGTGCGCGATCAGGTGGCGCTGACGATCGGCCAGCGTGCGGCGCGCCGCGCGGCGGCGGGATGAGCGCGCAACTGCGCCCGCGCGAAGATCGCTTCGCGCCGCTGTTGGCGTCGGATCTCGACGCCGTGCTGCGCATCGAGATTGCCGCCTATCCGTTCCCGTGGACGCGCGGTAACTTCGAAGACGCGCTCGCCTCCGGCTACAGCGCCTGGGGCCTGTGGTCCGACGACGGCGAACTGCTTGGCTACTCCGTGGTGA
>JAJTHJ010000276.1 GCA_021298875.1 Burkholderiales bacterium
CCCCAGCGCCTGACTCAGCGCCGCGCCGGTCTCCGGCAGGCGGGTCAGGCAGTCGCCCGCCTGGGCCGGCTCGCGGCTGGAGGGCTTGTTGCCGAGCTGGTTGGTCGCATTGGCGGCGCGGGCGTAGGGCAGGGCCTCGCGGTAGCGGTTGAAGCGCCGCAGCGTCGGCCCGAGCAGCATCGCCCGCTTGGCGCAGGCACTGGCGTCGGCCGGGATCAGGCTCGGGCCGTTGTCGCCGGCCACGAGTCCGGTGGCCGGCTCGCGGCGGCCGGTGAGCGACTCCACCCGCTGCTGCGCCACCACGGAGAGTTTGTCGTCGTCGCCGCGCTGGGCGGCGCACGGCCCGATCGGACAGGGCGTGACGGCGCAGGGCGCCGCGGAGCGGCTGAAGACGCTGGCGGGAAGGCTGCTGGAGCTAGCCATGCGCACCCCCTGCGCCGCGGCCCCGCCGCGACGACGGCCGCGGATAGTCGAGGGCGGTGAAGTCGAAGTAGCCGTGGTCGGCCAGGTACTTCTTGAAGCCGACCTCGTTGTCCGGCAGACGGGCAAGCACCGCGGCGGCATCGCGCGGCGGGGCCTTGCCCTCGAACGCGCCGACCGCGGCCAGCACGAACACGACGGCCGCCGCGTAGCTGCCGGCCGCCTGGGCCGCTGGCCACAGCGGCTCCCACAGCGCACGCAGCCGCTTCTGGTCGTCGCACCACAGCACAAAGTCTTCGCGGTGAGAGCACTCGTCGATGAAGCTCTCCACCTGGCGGTAGAAGGTGAGTTTCCGCAGGTTCTCTACTTGCTGCTGGCTGATCGTGAACATCGCGGGCTGCGCGCCGGCTGCGCGGATCGAGTTGTTGACCGAAAGTCAGCGTAACGCAACTCCGCGACCGGCGCGCCGGAGGCGGCGGCGTGCGGCGCGAGTCACACAGGGCGTTATCTCGCCGCGGTCTTGCGGCGACTCTGAACGGGCGCCCAAGTCCATTGCGCGGTACTCCGTTTGCGCTACGCCTTTTGGGTCGGCAGCAATTCGACTTGTCCGCGCCACCACCCGGCGAGCTCGGTTGCGCGCGAGTTCTCGTGCAGGCCGGAAGAGTTGAACCTATCGACGTAACCTCGTGATGACGGAATCGTTACTGGCGCGCTATCCGGTCAGGGAAGTTCTGACTGGAGCGAGCGATGACGATGGACGAGGCGGCAAGGCGGCGGGTGCGGGCGGGCCGGTCGTCGCAGAAACGGTGGCGTGCGGCGGCGGTGGCCGCACGGGTCGGCGCGCCGCGCCAGACCGTGTACCGCTAGCCGGCTGCCGGCTGTAAGCGCGCCTCAGCGGCGGATCCGCCGCGTCGGCAACTCCGCTTCCTTGCGCCGCACCAGCGCGCGCATGAACTGCGGGTGCCACGGCCGACAGGCGAGCAACAGCGACAACGGTGGCCGCTCCACCGCCGGCAGCACGGCATCTTCCATGTGCTGCGCGGAAAACTCGCGTGCCACGCGGCGCAGCTTTTCCAGCAGCGCCACCACGGAGGCCCGCGACAGACGGCCGTTCAACAGGATCATCAGCTCGTTGTCGGCGGCGAAGCGCGAGTCGAAAAAGTCGTGCGCGTGGTTCCTGAACGCGGTCTGGATCGGCCCGTCGGGGATCCAGGCAAAGGTGCGCGCGATGCGCAGCTTGAAGCGGTTGTTGGGCAGCAACTCGATGATTCCCATCTTGTCCAGCCGCAGCAGCAAGGCCACGAGTTCCGCGGGCTGCAGGTCGTACACCGCGAGGATGTCTTCGTAAGCAAGGAGGTTCAGCGCGCACACCGCGACCAGGAAGAGCTTGGGATCGTCCACGATCTCGCGCTCCTGCGGCTCGGTCAGGCGGGCGATCAAGTGCCGCTCGCGGTCGAAGTCGCGGGTCAGGTCAGTGAACTCGATGCCCGCCGCCGCGCAGATCTGGTCGATCCGCTCGAGCGTGAAGCCGCCGCGTGAGAAGAGCCGCTTGACGCTGACCTCGCTCAAGCCCACCGCGCGCGCGACCTCTGCGTAGGTGATGCCGCGCGCCTTCAAGTCGCGCTTGAGCACTTCGATCACGGCGGTCGATTGGGGCATGCTCGACTCCTTCTTGCAACTCCCTCCCCCGCCTTGCGGGGGAGGGCTGGGGTGGGGGCGACGTCGCAACGATCTGGATGTGCGCACGAGTGAAGTATCGCGCGCCGTAGAATATTGCGCGCTCTTTCTCCTCGTTATCTCTTCGCCCCCCATGCGTGCCATCAACTTTTCCGCCGGCCCCGCCGTGCTGCCCGAATCCGTGTTGCAACAAGCCGCCGCCGAGATGCTCGACTGGCGCGGCAGCGGCATGTCGGTGATGGAGATGAGCCACCGCGGCAAGGAGTTCATCGCCATCGCCGCCAAGGCCGAGGCCGATCTGCGCACGCTGCTGGCGATCCCCGCCAACTACAAGGTGCTGTTCTTGCAAGGCGGCGCGATCGGCGAGATGGCCATCGTGCCGCTGAATCTGCTGGGCGCGCGCAAGGGCGCCGACTACATCCACACCGGGGAATGGTCGAAGAAGGCGATCAAGGAGGCGAAGAAGTACTGCACGCCCAACGTGGCCGCCAGCGGCGAGGACCGCAACTTCACCTATGTGCCGGCACGCGCGACCTGGAAGCTCGACCCCAACGCCGCCTACGTGCACGTCTGCACCAACGAGACCATCGGCGGCGTGGAGTACGACTGGGTGCCGGACGTGGGAGACGTGCCGTTGGTGGCCGATATGTCTTCGCACATCCTGTCGCGGCCGGTGGACGTGGCCCGGTACGGCGTGATCTACGGCGGCGCGCAGAAAAACGCCGGCCCCGCGGGCCTGACGCTGGTGATCGTGCGCGACGACCTGCTCGACCGCGCGCTGCCCATCTGTCCGTCTGCCTTCCACTGGAAGGAACAGGCCGAGGCCGAGTCGATGCTTAACACCCCGCCCACCTACGCGATCTACATCGCCGGGCTGGTGTTCGAGTGGCTGCTGGCGCAGGGCGGGCTGGCGGAAGTCGAGAAGAAGAACATCGCCAAGGCGGCGTTGCTGTACGACTACCTGGATCAGTCTTCCTTCTACGTGAACCCGGTGGCGAAGGCCGACCGCTCGCGGATGAACATCCCCTTCAAGCTGCGCGACGAGTCGCTCGACGAGGCTTTTCTCAGGCGCGCCAAGGAGCAGGGCATGGTGCAGTTGAAGGGCCACCGCTCGGTCGGCGGCATGCGCGCCTCGATCTACAACGCGATGCCGATCGAAGGCGTGCAGCGGTTGGTCGAGTACATGCGCGAGTTCGAGCGCCGGCACGGGTGATGGCGACCGGCGCCGCGGCGGACAGCCGCGCCGCTGCGGGGTTCGCTGGTGTGGGGGGAAATGGGGCGGCGACTGTGTGCGCACTGCTCCTGCGCGGCACCGACGCCCCCCGCTCCTGAGGTCGATCATCGTCACCCCGCATCGGATCGACGAACCGTCGAACACGGGCGCGACATCGCCGGCAGCCTCGCCTTCCGCCCGCATGGGGTGCACATAGCCGCGGTGCGGGCGTCTCTGCGGATAGACTCCCCGCAGCCACGCCAAGCCGCCTTCCGCCCATGCCCGCCCCCCCCCGAGTTGCCGGCCTCGCCTTACGACATCGCGGCGCCTGCGTCGCGGTGGCGTCCGGCGGCGGACGGCTGCGACTACGATGCGCTGGTCGCGCCGCTGGTC
>JAJTHJ010000275.1 GCA_021298875.1 Burkholderiales bacterium
CGTGATCTCCTGCCGCACGCGGTCGCGCTCCTTGGAGGTGACCTCGTTGACCGTGCGGCGGCGGAAGGCGTTTTGAACGGCGTCGCGCAGCAAGTCCGTCATCCGGTCGCGGGCGGCGTTTTCGCCCCGCTCACCGAATGTACGGTAAAACTGGATCGGATCCTTGACCCGCCACTTGACGAAGGAATCCACTAGCAGTTCGACGTTCTCCGAGGTGCGGGCGCGGTCGGTGTCCGGGGTATCGAGCGTCAGCACGCGATTGTCGAAATACACGACGTTCTGGAAGGGCGGCGGCAACTTGAAGTACAAGCCCGGCTCGGTGACGACGCGACGGATTTCGCCCAGCGACAGCACCAGCGCATATTGGCGCTGATCGACGACGAAGACCATCGTCGACCCGACGACCGCAATGCCAACCAGCAACGCCAAGATGGCGATGATTCGATTCATCTGCAAACTCCTTACCGAGTCTCGCGGCTGCGCACACCGTCGCGCGCGCGGGTGTCGCCGGCGGCGGCCGGCGGCGCCGTTTCGGCCGGCGCTGCGCTTGGTGCGGGCGTGGCGCCTGCGGCGGTCGCTGCGCCCGCGCCCTGCCTGAGCAACTGCTCCAGCGGCAGATACAGCAAAGGGCTCGCGTTCTTGGTGTCGACCAGCACCTTGCTCGTGTTGCTGTAGATGTCCTGCATCGCCTCGCGATACAGGCGCTCGCGCGTCACCTGCGGCGCCTTGCTGTACTCGGCGAGCACCGAGCGGAAGCGTTGCGTGTCGCCCTGCGCCTGCTCGACCACGCGCGAGCGGTAGCCCTCGGCCTGCTGCAACAGGCGCGCCGCTGTGCCGCGCGCCTCGGGCACGACCTGGTTGGCGTAGGCCTGCCCTTCGTTGATGAAGCGCTCGCGGTCCTGCCCCGCGCGGTTTACGTCCTCGAAGGCGGCCTGCACCTGCTCGGGCGGGCGGCGCTGCACGATCGACACCTGGGTGATCGTGATGCCGATGCTGTAGCGGTCCAGGATCGACTGGATCAAGCGGCGCACGTCGTCGTCGAAGGCGCGCGACGCCTCTGCCGGTGCACCCTCGGCGGGCTTGGCGCCGGCCGCCACCGATGCGGCCCCCTCGGACAGGATCGCATCCATCGTCGCGCTGGCAATCACCTCGCGCATCGCCGCCTCCGCCGCCTGCTTGACCGCCTCGCGCGGATTGCGGTTGTTGAACAGGAACTCGGCGGCCTGGTCGTCGCGCACGCGGTAACTGACCACGAACTGGATGTCGACGACGTTCTCGTCGTCGGTCAGCATCAGCGCCTCGCGCTTGACTTCCTCGCTGCGCTGGCCGCCGGCCGAACCGCGGAAGCCCACTTCGACGCGCGAGATTTCGGCGACGTTAACGAGTTCGTGCCGCTGGACCGGCACCGGCAGGCGCCAGTGCAGACCGGCGCGGGTCGTCGTCTCGGTCGCCTTGCCAAAAGTCAGCACGACGGCACGCTGGCCTTCGGGCACGACGTACAGGCCCGTGCCGAGCCAGATCAGCAGCGCCACGGCAATCACCAGCCCGACGCCAATGCCCGCGCTGCGCCCGTCGGGGCGGATCGGGGCGCGACCGCTGCCCTGGCCGTTGCCGCCCTTGCCACGTTTGCCGAACAGTTCGGACAGCTTGCGGTTCAGGTCGCGCCAGAGTTCTTCGAGATCGGGCGGGCCATCGGCGCCGGGACGTTGCGGCTTACGCTCAGGCTCGCTCGGGCGCTCGTTGCCCGAGCCGCGGCCCCATTGCGGGTCGTTCAGCGACATGGCGAAATCGGTTCCAGGGAAGGATTGCCGGCACTACGGGGCGTCGGCGAGGTGGGCGGCTACCGGTGCAGCGGGCTCGTCCGACGCCGTCCGCGCGCTACGCGCACGCTCGGCGATGGTCGAGCGCAACAACTCAAGTCCGGCTCCGCTGGCAGCGCTCACAAAAACGCGGACGATGCTATCACAGGCATCGCGCTCGACACCCGCTGCGCGGCCGCTCAAATCGATCTTGTTGTAGACGAGCAGTTGCGGCACATCGCCAGCGCCGATCTCCTCGAGCACCGCGCGCACAGTGGCCATTTGCGCCTCGCGTGCCGGGCTGGCTGCATCGGCCACATGCAACAGCAGATCGGCCTGCACAGACTCTTCCAACGTGGACTTGAAGGCCTCTACCAGCTGGTGCGGCAGCCCGCGGACGAAGCCGACCGTATCGGCCAGCACAACCTCAACGTCGGGAGCGACGAAGCAGCGCCGCGCGGTTGTGTCGAGGGTGGCGAACAGCCGGTCGGCCGCATAACTGCCGGCGCCGGTGAGCGTGTTGAAGAGCGTCGATTTACCGGCATTGGTGTAGCCCACCAGGGAGACGCTGAACACCGCGCGGCGCTCGCGCGAGCGCCGCTGCGTGCGGCGCTGCCGGTGCAACTGCTCCAACCGGCCGCGCAGGAGCTTCATCCGCGCGGCGATCATCCGGCGGTCGAGTTCGATCTGCTTTTCGCCGGGGCCGCCGGTCTTGCCCAGGCCGCCGCGCTGCCGCTCCAGGTGCGTCCAGCCGCGCACCAAGCGGGTGGACAGGTGCTCCAGTTGCGCCAGTTCCACTTGCAGGCGGCCGGCGCTGCTGCGTGCGCGCTGCTGGAAGATGCCGAGGATCAGGTCGCTGCGGTCGAGCACCAGCACGTCGAGACTGCTTTCGAGGTTGCGCTGTTGCGCCGGCGACAGAGCGACGTCGAACACCGCCACTCCGGCGTCGTCGCCGCGCAGGCGCGACTTGAGCTCCTCGACCTTGCCGCTGCCGATGTAGTAGGCAGGGTCGGGGCGCTCACGCCGCACCGCCAGTTCTCCGCACACGACCAACCCGGCAGAGGTCGCCAGTTGGCGCAACTCCGCCTGCGCGTCGCGAGCGTCGACGGCCGAGTGGCGGCCGACGGCGACGCTGACCAACACCGCGCGCGGCGTGCGCGCTGCCCGGCGGTTATCGACCTGAAAGACGGTCAGTTGTCCGTCTCCGTGTTGAGGCTCACCGCCCGCGCCGGCACGACCGTGGAAATGGCATGCTTGTAGACCATCTGCGTGACGGTGTTGCGCAGCAGGACCACATACGGGTCGAACGACTCGATCTGGCCTTGCAGCTTGATGCCGTTGACCAGATACACCGACACCGGGATGTGTTCCTTGCGCAGGGCGTTGAGGAACGGGTCTTGTAGTTGTTGCCCTTTGCTGTTGCTCATGGAGGCTCCAGTGGCGCACGGCGCCGCGGCCAAGGCGGCCGCGAAAAAACGCCGCGACCGCCGTTAGATGGCGGGTGCGCCGGAAAATTCAATGTAAAGCAAAAAATCGCTCGCCGCCAATGGCCGGACTAACCCGTGGCGGGGCTAACCCGAATACGGATTGGCCCCGGTGCGGAACTCGATGCGCAGCGGCGTGCCTTCGAGCTCGAACTGCTCGCGAAACCAGCCTTCCAGATAGCGCCTGTAGCTCGGGCCGACGTTGCCGAGTGCGTTGCCGTGGATGACCACCACCGGCGGGTTGTGCCCGCCCTGGTGTGCGTAACGCATCTTGGGCCGCCCGCGACCGGCGCGCGGCGGTTGCTGGCGCTCCACCGCCGCCAGCAGCGCACGCGTGAGCTTGGGTGTCGGCAGCTTGGCAAAGGCCGAGCGGTGCGCGGCGACGACCGAGCGCATCAGCGCCGCCAGCCCCGTGCGCTTGTGCGCCGAGATCGTGTGCGTACGCGCCCAGGCGAGGAAATGCAGCTTGCGCTCCAATTCGCGCTTGAGCGTTGCGCGCGCATAGCTGTCGGCGGCGTCGCACTTGTTGACGGCCACCACCAACGCGCGCCCGCGCTCGAGGATGTAGCCGGCGATGTGCGCGTCCTGCTCGGCCACCCCGGTGGCTTCGAGCAGCAGGATCGCCACATTGCACTGGTCGATCGCCTGCAAGGTCTTGACCACCGAAAACTTCTCGATCGTCTCGAACACCTTGCCGCGGCGGCGCAGGCCGGCGGTGTCGATCAGGGTATACGGCGTGCCGGCGTAGTCGAAGTCGATGGCGATCGCATCGCGCGTGGTGCCGGGCTGGTCGAAGGCGATCAGCCGCTGCTCGCCCAGCAGCGCGTTGACCAGCGTGGATTTGCCGACGTTGGGCCGGCCGACCACGGCCACCTTGATGCGGGCGGCGGCCTCTTCGTCCGCGGTCTCCGGCGGCGCGGCAAAACCGGCCAGCGCCACGTCCATCAGGTCGTGGATGCCGTCGCCGTGCGCAGAAGAAATCGGCAGCGGCTCGCCCAACGCCAGCTCGTGGAACTCCGCGGTGGCCGACGGCGGCAGCCCTTCGGCTTTGTTGACCGCCAGCACCAGCCGCTTGCCGGCCGCGCGCAGCCGTGCGCCGATGCGCTGGTCCTGCGCGGTCAGGCCGTCGCGCGCGTCGACGACGAAAATCACCACGTCGCTTTCGGCGATCGCCGCCTCTGCCTGGGCGGCCATCTCGCGCACGATGCCCTCCCCCAGCGCCGGCTCGAAGCCGCCCGTGTCGATCGCGATGTACGGCAGCGGGCCGACGCGCCCTTCGCCGTAGTGGCGGTCGCGTGTCAGGCCGGGAAAGTCCGCCACCAGCGCCGCGCGCGAGCGCGTCAGGCGGTTGAACAGGGTGGACTTGCCGACGTTGGGCCGGCCGACGATGGCGACGACGGGTTTCACTGCCCCAGCGCCACCCGCGCCAGCGTGCCGTCCTGGGTAAGCACGATCAGGCTGTCCGCCCAGGGCTGTGGGCCGGCGACGATCGCACTGGAGTCGATCTGCGTGCGGCCGACCAGCGCGCCGTCGGCTGGCGCCAGCAGGTGCAGGTAGCCCTTGAAGTCGCCAACCGCCACCGCAGCGCGCACGGCCGCGGGTTGGCTCAGCCCGCGGTTGGCCAGCTTGTCGTTGCGCCACAGGCTGGCACCGGTGTCGCGGGCAAAGGCGCCGACCTGCGAGGCGCCGTCGACCCCGTACAGTTGGCCGCCAGCGGTGGCTACACCGGTCAGCGCCGGCCACTCGCGGCTCCAGCGCGGGCTGCCCGAGGTGCTGTCCACGCAGGTCACGCGCCCCTGAAACGCGGCGGCGCAGGCCAGACGCGGCGCCAGCGCGATGGCGCCCACCACGTCGGCCAGGCGTTCGACCTCGGTGGCGCCACGCGGGTCGGCGATGGTCGCCTCCCAGCGCGCTGCGCCGTTGCTGGTGGCGATGGCAACCAGCCGCCCGCCGGGAAAGCCGGCCAGGATGTTGTCGCCATCGAAAGCGAGCAGCGTCAGCGCCCGCAGCGCCAAGGGCGGCGAGGTGCGCGTGTAGAGCCAGCGGCGGGTGCCGTCGCGGGCGTCGAAGGCGGCCACACGCTGGTCGGTCGAGCGCACGACCACCAGCCCGCGCCCGACCAGCGGCGGCGTGGTGATGTCGCTCGCCATCTGCGCCTTCCACAGCAGCCGGCCATCCTCGGCCGAGTAGGCCCGCACCTCGCCGCGCGGGGTGCCCACCGCCACCACCTCGCCGTCGCTGCCCACACCGGCAGACAGCGCGGTGTCGGCATCGATGCGCCAAACCGTGGCTCCGGTTTCGGGACTGA
>JAJTHJ010000370.1 GCA_021298875.1 Burkholderiales bacterium
CGAAAGGAGGAAACCGCCGCCGCACTGACCGCCTAAACTGCACCGCGCCAGAAGACCCGACTGTCGGGGAAATACTCAACCAGAACAGACGGACTAAGGCGGAGCCGAGTTTGATTTGTTTCCTTTCGTCGCTTGCGTAAGTCCCGTTTTGGGACTACTCTCTCACTGATGCGAGTGATCGCCGTCTCCACCCTGCGAGCCTTCTGGCAGCGCCATCCCGCCGCCGAGCAACCGTTGAAGGCCTGGTACAAGGAAGTCAGGGATGCGACCTGGACTCAGCCTGCGGACATCAAGGCGCAATACCGCAGTGCTAGCGTGCTGAAGAACCGACGCGTCGTCTTCAACGTCAAGGGCAACGACTACCGGCTCGTGGTGGCCGTTGCATACAATTTGCAGATCGTCTACGTGAAGTTTGTCGGCACCCACAAGGAGTACGACGCAGTGGACGCAGAAACGGTCGAAACGATCTGACCGGTTACGGAGAACAATATGGACATCCGCCCGATTCGCACCAAAGCAGACTACAAGGCCGCGCTGAAGGAGATTTCGGCCTTGATGGCAACCGACCCCGACCTGGGCACGCCAGAGGGCGATCGGCTGGACATCGTGACCACGCTAGTGCAGGCCTACGAGGCCAAGCATGTCCCCATTGCGGCGCCCGATCCGGTGGAAGCCATCAAGTTCCGCATGGAGCAGAGCGGGCTGTCCGTCAAGGATCTTGAGCCGATCATCGGCAGGAGCAACCGCGTCTATGAGGTGCTGAATCGCAAGCGCCCGCTGACGCTGCCGATGATTCGCCGACTGCACAGAAGTCTGGGGATCCCGGCCGATGTCCTGATTGCCGAGACGGTTGCCGGGTGACCGCAGGGCCGGCGCGTACGCGCGCTCGCTGCTATTGCGTCAGCAAGTCGCCCAGCACCCGCGCCACCACCTTTGTCGCCCGCCGCAAGTCCTCCAGCACCACGTTCTCGTCGGCGCGCTTGGCGTTGGACTCCAGCACCGTGCGCGGGCCGGCGCCGTAGAGCACGGCGGGGATGCCCTGGGCGCCGTACAGCCGCGCGTCGGTGTATAGCGGCGAGGCGGCTTCTTCGACCGGCTCGCCGAACAACTCGCTGGCATGGCGGCGCAGCGCGGCCACCAGCGGCGCGCGGCCGGGCAGGGGGCGCAGTGCCTGCGCGAGCAGCAGGCGGCGGATCTCGATGCGGATGCCGGGGCAGGCCGCCGCGGCCTGCTCGATCGACTGCCGCAAATGCGCTTCGACCGCGGCCGGGTCTTCTTCGGGGATCAGGCGGCGGTCGAAGCGGAGCACCACCTTGCCGGGTACGACGTTGGTGTTGGTGCCGCCTTCGATGCGGCCGACATTGAGCGTCGAGTGCTCGATGCCCGCCACCGCGGAGCGCCGCTGCCGCAGCGCATCGGCTTCGGCATAGAGCGCAGTGAGGATCGCCACCGCGCCGCGCAGAGCATCCACGCCGCTGGCGGGGATGGCGGCGTGCGCGGCCTTGCCGTGCACGGCGACTTCCAGTTGCAGACAGCCGTTGTGCGCGGTGACGACCTGGTAGCTGAAGCCGGCCGCGAGCACGAGGTCGGGCCGGGTCAGCCCTTGCGCCAACAGCCAGCCGGGGCCGAGTTCGCCGCCGAACTCTTCGTCGTAGGTGAAATGCAGTTCCACGCTGCCGGCGAGCGGCGCGCCCAGCGCTTCCAGCGCGCGCAGCGCGAAGGTGTAGGTGGCGAAGTCGCTCTTGCTCACCGCCGCGGCGCGGCCGTAGAGCTTGCCGTCCACGGTCTCGCCGCCGTAGGGGTCGTGCGTCCAGCCTTCGCCGGGCGGCACGACGTCGCCGTGTGCGTTGAGCGCGATGGTCGGCCCGCCCGCGCCGTAGCGGCGCCGCACGATCAAATCGGTCACCGACTGCATGCCGGCCGCCTGTACTTGTGCGGCGGGGACGGGGTGGGCCTCTGCCGTGAGACCCATGTCGGCGAGCAGGCGCGCGGTCAGTTCCGCATGCGGCGCGTTGTCGCCGGGCGGCGTGTCGGTCGGCTGGCGCACCAGGGCTTGCAGGAAGCGCACTTCTTCGGGGAAGTGGGTGTCGATCCAGGTGTCGAGTTGGGAGTAGGTGGACATTGGGGGGGCGTTGGGTTTGTATCGATTACGCGGGTCTGCGGAGACGCTGAGGCAGTGCCGGTGGCTGCGGTCTTCCCTCACCCGGCGCTTCGCGCCACCCTCTCCCGGTGGGAGAGGGTTGATAAAGCCCCTCTCCCTCCGGGAGAGGGGTTGGGGTGAGGGAAGACCGTTCGCGCGGAGTGACGCATTTCAACGACCGACTCTCGTCTTGCTGGGAGCGCGGCAAGCGCGCAAGAGCCAGAGCGCCCTCACCCGCTCGCTCCGCTCGCACCCTCTCCCGCCGATGCGGGCGAGGGTTGAGAGAGATCGTCTAACATCGCCGCAAACGCCTCGACGCACAACTGCGCGTCGTCGGCGGTGATCTCTTCCAGCGGGTTGTGGCTGATGCCGAGGTTGCTGCCGCGCAGGAGCAGCATCGCCTGCGGCATCACGCGGGCGAGCTTCATCGCGTCGTGGCCGGCGCCGCTCGGCATCCGGTGCACGGGCAGGCCGAGTGCGGCCACCGCGCGCTCCCAGCGCGCTTGCCAGTCCGGCGCGCTGGCCGCGGCGGGCACGCGCAGCGCCTCTTCGAGCCGATAGTCCAAGCCGCGGCGCGCGCAGATGGCGGCGAGTTCCGCGCGCACGTCGGCGGCGCAGGTGTCGCGCGCGGCATCAATCGGCGCGCGGATGTCGAGGCTGAACGCGCAGCGCCCCGGCACCACGTTGATCGAGCCATTGGGCACCGCCAACTGGCCCATCGTGCCGACCACGGCGGGCGCGCCGGCGGCGCGCCGTTCGAGATAGAGCGCCAGTTCCGCCACCGCGCAGGCGGCGTCGCGGCGGCGATCCATCGGCGTGGTGCCGCCATGGCTGGCGGTGCCGATCACTTCGCCCAGATAACGCAGGCTGCCGTTGATCGATGTCACCACGCCCAGCGGCAAGTCGAGTTCCGTCAGCACGGGGCCTTGCTCGATGTGCACTTCGACGAAACCCAGGTACTGCGCCGGGTCGCGGCGCAGCGCGGTTATCGCCTCCAGCGTGGCGGGCAGCCCGGCGGCCTGCATCGCCTCGCTCATTGCGATGCCGTCGGCGTCGCGCTGCGGCAGCCACGCGGGGTCGAACTCGCCGGCGAGCGCGCTGGAGCCGAGAAACGCCGCCTTGTAGCGCTGGCCTTCTTCTTCGGCAAAGCCCACGACTTCGATGCCGAACGGCAGCCGCCGCCCCTGCCGGTGCAGTTCGCGCACGCAGACCATTGGCACCAGGATGCCGAGCCGGCCGTCGTACTTGCCGGCGTTGCGCACGGTGTCGTAGTGGCTGCCGGTGAGGAGGCGGGGCGGGGAGTTGTGCCGGGTTGCTGTGCTCACGCCCCCACCCCAACCCTCCCCCGCTTCGCAGGGGAGGGAGTTTTCCCCTCCCCCGCCTGCGGGGGAGGGCGAGGGTGGGGGCGTGGATCCTGGCCCGGAGCCGATACGCGACGCCATCGCCCCGTCGTTCGCTGGTTCCCTGCCGTGATACACGCCGACCACATTGCCAAGCGCGTCTTCGCTCACCTCATCGAAGCCGCACTCGCGCATCCACTGCTGCAACTGGCGCGCGCAGGCGCGGTGCGCGGGCGTGAGGTAGGTGACGGTCAGTTGGCCGGCTTCGGCATAACCGGGGTCGCTGTGGCGGGCGAGTTCTTCGGCCCAGTCCCAGACCTGGTTGCCGAGCGCGGGCACCACGCCAAACTTGTCGTCAAGCCGCAGCTCGGCCACGCGGTGGATGTTGCGCAGGCATTCGGCTAGCTCCATGTCGGGCGGCGCGGCGAGCCGGCGCTCGAAGGCGGCGATCACCTGCGCGGGGGTCAGGCCCGTGCCGCGTGGCCCGCGCACCGCGAGGATGAACGGCCAGCCAAAGCGCGCGTTGTACGCGGCGTTCAACTCTTGCAAGCGAGCGAACTCTTCTGGCGTGCACTGCGCGAGCCCCGCGCGGCTTTGTTCGGCGGTGGACTCCGCGGTCATCGCGCGCGCCACCATCGCGCGGCCGGCGAGTTCCGGATGCACGCGCACCAGCGCAATCTGCCGCTCGCGGCCGACGTTCCGCACCACCTCCACCAGCGCGCGCTTGAAGGCGGCCAGCGTGGCAAACGGCCGCGCGGCCAGCGCCTCGGCCACGATCCACGGCGAATGCTCGTAGACGCCGTCGAGCAGCGCCTGTGCGTCGGCCACGGGCAGGGTGTTGATCTTCGTGAGCGTCAGCGCCATCAGCCGGCTCCGGGTGCGGGGAAGCGCGCCGCCCAATACCGCGCGATGTCGATGCGCCGGCATACCCACACGCGCTCATGCGCCTGCACGTGGTCGAGAAAGGCTTGCAGCGCGCGGAAGCGCCCCGGCCGCCCGATCAGCCGGCAATGCAGACCGATGCTCATCATCCGCGGGCACTCGGCGCCTTCGGCGTACAGCACGTCGAAGGCGTCTTTCAGGTAGGCGAGAAAGTGCTCGCCGGTGTTGAAGCCTTGCGGCGCGGCAAAGCGCATGTCGTTGTTGTCCAGCGTGTAGGGGACGATCAGCCGTTGCAGCGTGCTGCCGTCGCTCTTGACGACCGGCATCCAGAAGGGCAGATCGTCGCCGTAGTAGTCGCTGTCGTACTCGTAGCCGCCGTGGTCGGCGACCAGCCGCTTGGTGTTGGAGCTGTCGCGCCCGGTGTACCAACCGAGCGGCCAGCGCCCGCCGGTCAGCGCGCGGATGGTCTCGGTGGCGAGCGCGATGTGGCGGCGCTCTTCGGCTTCGTCCATCTGCTGGTGGTGTATCCAGCGCCAGCCGTGGCTGGCGATTTCGTGGCCGAGTTCGAGCATCGCGGCGGCGGCTTCGGGGTGGCGTTGCAGCGCCATTGCCACGCCAAACACGGTGAGCGGCAGCCCGCGCCGCTCGAACTCGCGCAGGATGCGCCATAGACCGACGCGGCTGCCGTATTCGTACACGGACTCCATCGACAGATGCCGCGCGGCAAACGCGGGCGCGCCGATCAGCTCCGACAGAAACGTCTCCGACGCCGCGTCGCCGTGCAGCACGCAGTTCTCCGCGCCTTCTTCGTAGTTGAGCACGAACTGCACGGCAATGCGCGCGCCGCCGGGCCAGTCGGCCTGCGGCGGGTTGCGGCCGTAGCCGATCAGGTCGCGCGGGTAGTCGGGGGTCATGGGGGCGGGGCCGCGCAACAGGTTGCGCCTTGTATCCTAGCCCGAGTCACGCGCTCGGGAGCCTGCGATGGGCAAACTCACCACACACGTTCTGGACACGGCCCACGGTTGCCCAGCCGCGGGCATGGCGGTCGCGCTGTACCGCTTGGACGGCGGCGGCAGCACGCTGCTCAAGGAAGTGAGCCTGAACGACGCCGGCCGCTGCGCCGAGCCCTTGCTGCAAGGCTCGGCACTGGTCGCGGGCCGCTACCGCCTGCTGTTTGCGGTCGCCGACTACTTCCGCGCGCGCGGCGCGCCGCTCACCGACCCGCCGTTTCTGGACC
Organism: Burkholderiales bacterium; assembly: GCA_021298875.1. Classification (GTDB taxonomy): domain Bacteria; phylum Pseudomonadota; class Gammaproteobacteria; order Burkholderiales; family Burkholderiaceae_F; genus JAJTHJ01. Next base: position 5,600 of record JAJTHJ010000370.1, read on the forward strand.
GGGTGCCGCTCGACTTCGGCGTGGCCGATGTCGAGGCGCACTACCACGTGCCGCTGCTGGCGAGCCCGTGGAGTTACGCGACGTATCGGGGCAGTTGAGCGCGTCCATCGGCGAGCCTGTGCCCTATGCCTCTGCCGCTAGCGACACCCCGCGCCACCGACTGGACCGTGGTCTGCCTGTGCGCGCAATGGTGCCGCACCTGCGGCGGCTATCGCGACGATCTGCGCGCGCTGGCCGCGAGCGACCCGCAGACGAACTACCTTTGGCTGGACATCGAAGACGAAGCCGAACTCGTCGGCGACCTGGACGTGGAAACCTTCCCCGCCGTGCTGGTGCTGCGCGGCACGCAGCCGCTGTTCTACGGGCCGGTACTGCCGCAGGTGGCGCAGGTGGCGCAGTTGCTGGCGCGGCTGCGCGCGGCAGGTGAACAGGCGCGAGCGCTGGCGGAGTTGCCGGAGGAACTGACCCCTGTGATCGAACAACTGGCGCAAGGTCGGAAAGACGCAAAATCGCCCTCACCCCCACCCCCTCTCCTGCTGATGCGGGCGAGGGGAGAAAGAAACCGATGACCTTGCCGATCACCTACGCCGACATCGAAGCCGCCGCCGCCCGCCTTGCGGGAGTCGCGCATCGCACGCCCGTGCTGACCTCGCGCACCGCCGACGAACTGACCGGCGCAGAGCTTTCTTCAAGTGCGAGAACCTGCAATGCATCGGCGCCTTCAAGTTCCGCGGCGCGTACAACGCGCTGGCGCAGTTCTCGCCAGCGCAGCGCCAGCACGGTGTGGCGACGTTTTCCAGCGGCAACCACGCGCAGGCCATCGCGCTCGCGGCCAAGCTGCTTGGCATGCCGACGGCAATCGTGATGCCGCAGGATGCGCCGCCGCTGAAGATCGCGGCCACCCGCGGCTACGGCGCCGAGGTGATCCTGTACGACCGCTTCACGCAGGACCGCAAAGCGCTCGGCGAACAACTGGCACGCGAGCGTGGCATGACGCTGATCCCGCCCTTCGACCACCCGCACGTGATGGCGGGCCAGGGCACCGCGGCCAAGGAGCTGATCGAAGACACCGGCCCGCTCGATGCGCTGCTCGTCTGTACCGGGCGGCGGCTTGATCTCCGGCTGCGCGGTCGCGGCCAGGTACCTCGCGCCGGACTGCCGGGTCTACGGCGTAGAGCCGGAAGCCGGCGACGACGTGCAGCAAGCCTTCCGCACGGGCGCGCGGGTGACGATCGACGTGCCGCGCACGATTGCCGACGGCGCGCAGACGCAGCAAGTGGGCGAGCTGACCTTCGCCGTGATCCGCGCGTTGGTCGCGGACATGCTGACCGTGAGCGACGAGGCGCTCAAGCGCTCGATACGCTTCTTTGCCGAGCGGATGAAGCTGGTGGTCGAGCCGACCGGCTGTCTGGCCGCCGCCGCCGCGCTGGAAGGCGTGCTGCCGCTGCGCGGGCAGCGCGTCGGCGTGATCGTCAGCGGCGGCAACGTGGATGCGGCGACTTTCGCCCGACTGCTCTTGGCTGCCACCGACTGACCCCAAGCGGCGGCACCTCGCCTGGCGCAGGCTCGCCTCAACCGCACGCCGACGCGTGGCGGCGGCAATCGCGCGCCAAAACAGTAGTCAAAGAGGGCATTGGTCACGCGACACCACCGAACGTCATATGCGAACGAGGCACGCCGCCACACGCTTCAAATATTGAGAAGACGCAAATCCATGCATTGATTTTCTTGTTAAGTGTCGCCAACGGTGCGAACGCTACGCGCCAAAAAATCGAGCGAGGGAAACTGATGAAACGCGTCAAGCTTGAAACCTATCTGTGTTGCGCGACGTTGCTTCTGGCGTCGTCGCCGTCTTGGGCCGCCACCCAAGGCAGCCTGGGCTCAACGTCGTCCGGCAACTTTGCGCTGACGCTGACCGCGCCGCCGGTGCCGCGTAATGTGCAGGTGCTCGACCTGCAGGCCTTAGCTTGTCGAACTCCACTGGCCAAGGGTCCTCGGTCGTGACGTTGCCGCACTCGGCCAGCTACTCCTTTTGCATCGTCGAGAGCACTGGGGGGCAGCAAACCTCCAAGCCAGCAGCGCCAACGGCGGCGTGCCCGGTCAGCAGCGATGGAAGGCCGTCGCCCCGGGCGGCAGCTTCGTCGGTTATGAGATTGCGTTCCGCAACAACGGCGGATCGGCTTATCTGGCGCGCCCGTGGCCGGTGCCGGCAGTCTCTCAGTTACGATCCCCGCCGGTAATTCGTGGACGGCGGCCTCGACGCGCAGTTCTTTGTTTCGCAACAACGAGGTTCACTTGGGCTTCGACGACTTGCCGGCGAGCGGGCTGATCTACACGGACACGATCACGGTTTCGCCGCAGTAATCGCGTGCCCAACGCCGTGCTGGCGGCCTAAGCGGAACACATAGCGCCTGTCGCCCGCGACGCGCCCCCCGCGCTCAACCCATGAAGAACACGTTGAGCTTGTTGCCGTCCGGATCGCGGAAGTAACCGGCATAAAAGCCTTCGCCGCGCGGGCCGGCCGGGCCTTCGTCGGTGGCGCCGAGCGCCAGCGCCTTGGCGTAGACGCGATCGACAGTCTCGCGCGTGTCCGCCACCAGCGCCACCATCACGCCGTTGCCGACCGTGGCGGGCTTGCCGTCGTAGGGTTTCATCACACCGACGCTCGGCAGCTTCCACGAGCGGCCCCAAATGATGCCGCGCTCGTTTTCCCACAGCCGCTTGGCGCCGAGTTCGGCCAGCAGCGCGTCGTAGAACGCGGTGGCGCGCGGCAGGTCGTTGGTGCCGAGGGTGACGTAGCCGATCATGGGTGTGCTCCTTAGGTTGTCGGAGCGCGCAGTGTAGGGGCCTTACGCGGGCAGGAAACCTTCGATCGACAGGTACCGCTCGGCGGTGTCGCAGTTGAAGCCGAGCACCGTACTGCCGGGTGCGATTTCCGGCAGCTTCTGTGCGATGACGGCGAGCGTGGCGCCGGAGGAGATGCCGACCAGCAAGCCTTCCTCGCGCGCGGCGCGGCGCGCCATCTCGCGTGCCGGCTCGGCATCGACCTGGATCGCACCGCCGAGCAGCGCGGTGTCGAGGTTGCCGGGGATGAAGCCGGCGCCGATGCCCTGAATCGGGTGCGGCAACGGTTTGCCGCCGGAGATCACGGGCGAGGCCGTCGACTCCACCGCGTAGACGCGCAGCTGCGGCCACGCGGCCTTCAACACGCGCGCGCAGCCGGTGATATGGCCGCCGGTACCGACACCCGTGATGAGCACATCCACGCCGTCGGGAAAGTCGGCTAGGATCTCGCGCGCCGTGGTGCGCGCATGCACCGCCACGTTGGCCGGGTTGTCCAACTGCTGCGGCATCCAGGCGCCGGGCGTGGCGGCGACGATCCTCCTGCGCGCGCTCGATGGCGCCGCGCATGCCTCTTTCGCGCGGCGCAAGTTCAAAGCGCGCGCCATAGGCCAGCATCGGCCGGCGCCGCTCGACCGACATGCTGTCCGGCATGACTAGTCCACTGAAACAGAAGAATTGCACCTGATGCGGCGAGACGGATCAGCGTACTTCCACTTCAGGGGCCGGGCGTTCTTGTTGTACTGGCGGATGTAGCGCATGAGCTGGCGTTTCAGATCGGTGGTGCTGGTGAAGATGCCGCGGTCGATCACGTCGCGCTGGATGCGGGCAAACCAGTTCTCCGCCTCGTTCAGCCATGAACTGCAGGTCGGCGTGAAATGCATCGTCACGTTCGGATGATCGGCGAGGAAGGCCTTGGCCGCCGCAGTCTTGTGGCTGCTGACGTTGTCGCAGATGACGTGAATCTCGCGCCCGCGCGACTGGCCCGCCACCACGTCGGTCAGGAACGCCACGAATTGCGCGCCGGTGTGCCGCGGCGCGGTGCCCAGCACCTCGCCGGTGGCGGTGTTCAGTGCCGCAAACAGGCTCAGCGTGCCGTTGCGCTTGTACTCGAACACGTGACTCTCGGCTCGACCCGGCGCCGACGGCAGTTGTCGATCCTTGCGATCCAGCGCCAAGATCGCGGTTTTCTCGTCCACGCAAAACACCGCTGCGTGCGCCGGCGGGTTCAGATACAGCCCGATCACATCGGCCGCCTTGCTCTCGAAATCCGGATCGTTCGAGACCATGTGCCGCTCCAGACCGTGCGGCTGCAGGCCGTGCCGGCGCCAGATGCGCTGCACCTGCATGAACGACAGCTTCAACTCGCGCGCCAGCTTGCGGCTGCTCCAATGGGTCGAGCCGTCGCGCGGCTGGCGCGTGAGGGTGTAGTCCAGTACCCGCGCATCGATTTGGGCCGGATCACGCTGCGGCGCACGACCGGGATGCCGGCCATACAGCCCGGCCAGTCGCTCGCCCACAAAGCGCCCCTTCCACGTCGCGATAAACCGCGAGTCGCAGCCCAAGGTCGTCTTGATCGCCGCGCGCGCCACGCCGCCTTCCAGCATCAGAGTCAGCCGCGCCCGCCGCACCTGCGCCGCCGGCGCGCTGCGCTTGCGCTGCAATCCCATCAACTCCTGCCGCTCGGCTTCTGTCGGACTCATTTATCCCATGTTTCCAGCATGGGGTGCAATTTCAATGTTTCAACGGACTAGCACCAGCTCATAGCCCTAGACCGACGCCACTATCGCCAGCCCGATGCCGGTATTCCCCGAGGTCGGCTCGACGATAGTGCCGCCGGGTTTCAACTTGCCGCTGGCTTCGGCGTCTTCGACAATCGCCAGCGCGATGCGGTCCTTGATCGAGCCGCCAGGGTTGGCACGCTCGGACTCGACCTAGGCCTGGTGGCTCGCGCCGAACAGGCGGTTGGCGCGGATGTGCGGCGTGTTGCCGATGGTAGCGAGGATGTTGTAGGCGCGCGTGACGGTTCCGGTTGCGGAAACCCGCGATCTTCTCGCCCGCCGGCGGACGCCGATATGCCGCGTTTGTCTGTCGCTATGCGGACGGCGGTTAGTGCAACATCCCTTCTGTGATTTCGTCCTACGGAGTACGGACGGGAGCGGGGCGGCGGTGGCGGGGCATGATGAACCGATCTTCTTGAAAGGCACATGCCCATGGCGCAGAAAGTCGAAGAACACCCCCTGGCGGCGGCCTGCGAAGCGCTGCTGGCCCACGGCCTGGACGGCACCGGCGAGACGCCGCGCATTCTCGAGGCGCTGCGCATTCTCGTTAACGAGGTTTCCAAGATAGAGCGGGCCGAGTATCTTGGCGCCCAGCCCTACGAACGCAACGCCGCACGGCGCGACCACGCCAACGGCTTCAAGCCCAGGACGGTACGGGCCCGAGTCGGCGAAGTGACCTTCGATGTACCCCAGGTGCGCGGCGGAGGCTTCTACCCGAGTGCGCTGGAGCGCGGCTCGCGCACCCAGCAGGCCTTGAACCTGGCGCTGGCCGAGATGTACGTGCAGGGGGTGTCGACCCGGCGGGTCATCGATGTCCCGCAACGGCTGCTTGGCCCCGAGATCGCCATCTCCTCGACCCAAGTCAGCCGCATCGCCGCCACGTTGGATGAAGGTCTGGCGGTCTGGCGCGAGCGGCCCCTGGGGGCCGCCCCCCGTACGCGCTGCTCGACGCCCCGCTACGAGCGCGTGCGCGAGGGTGGGCGGATCGTCGATTGCGCAGTGCTGGTGGCGGTGGGTATCGACGCCGGCCGCAAGCGGCGCGTGCTGGGGGTGTCGGTGGCGCTGTCGGAGGCCGAGGTGCATTGGCGCGACTTCCCCGACCGCCTGGTCAAGCGTGGCTTGCACGGCGTGCGGCTGATCGTGGCCGACGACCATGCGGGCCTCAAAGCGGCGCGCCGCGCGGTGCTCCCGAGCGTGCCGTGGCAGCGCTGCCAGTTCCATCTGCAGCACAACGCGCAAGCCCACATGCCGCGGCTGGAGCAGCGCGCGCCGGTGGCGCGCCAGTTGCGCGCGATCGTCAACGCCCCGGATCGGGCCGAGGCGCAGCGCCTGCTGGCCGCGACCGTGGCGCAGTGGCGCGCCGAGATGCCCAAACTGGCCGACTGGGCCGAGGCCAACGTGCCCGAGGGCTTCGCCGTGTTCGAGCTGCCGCCGGCGCATCGCACGCGACTGCGAACGACCAACGGGCTGGAGCGGATCAACCGCGAACTGAAACGCCGCACCCGTGTGGCCACCCTGTTCCCCAACCCTGCGTCCTGCCTGCGGCTGGTCTCGGCCCTGCTGACCGAATTCGACGAAGAGTGGATGACCGGCAAGATCTACCTACCCATGAACCCCTGAACCCCAACCCCACCGCAATCGATCCACGCGCTACAAAAGAGAAGTTGCGTAGCCGGACGGCGCGCGACCTGTCATTTCTATCCGGTTCGAATACGGCGCTCGTTGCCCCATGTCAACGAGCGTTTCGCTGGCGAGCGTCCAATGCCTTGTCCGCCAAGTGGTCGGCGGACAACAACACAGGAGAACTTCAATGGTCGAGAGAATCAGTCGCAGAGAAATGCTGAAGTTGTCCGGTGCGGCCTTGGGAGGGCTGGCGCTTGGCGGCTGTTCGGCGTCGGCCGGAGATGCGCCGCCCATTCCGGCGGACTTCGACGAGCTCAATCCGCCCTTTCCGCTGACCCAGCGCAACACCTTGTTCGCCAACCTTGCGCCGATGAACCCGATCGAGCCGGTCGGCGCCAACGAGATGCGGATCGCGTTCATGGGCACGACCGTGGTCCAACGGCGCACCCAGTTCTGCAGCAGCGTGTACGTGGAACTCGGCAACGGCGAGTCCTTCGTCTTCGACTGCGGCGCGGGGGTCACCGTCAACTACACCGCGATGCAGATTCCAATGTCGAAAATGCGCAAGGTGTTCCTCACTCACCTGCACGGCGATCACACGAGCGACTTGACGCACCTCTACTGCTTCGGGCCGCAGCAGGACGGCAAGTCGCCGCTGTACGTCTTCGGACATTCGGCCTCGGGCATCGAGGACCCGCAAATCCCCGGCAAGTACTACGACGACGGCACCCTGAACTTCTGCCGGCACTTCCGCGAGATGAACCGCTGGCACACGGAGTCGCAGAGTTTCGTCCCGACCCGTTGGAAGGTGGGCGCGGAAGATGGCGACGGCTACGACATCATCGCCACCGAACTCGATTGGCGCACGGGCGGGCGCCGGACCTGGACGAGCGCCGATCCCTATCCGGAGGGCGCGCCGGTCTTTCGGCCGTCGGGCTGGGTCGCCTACGAGAAGAACGGCGTGCGGATCTCGTTCTTCCCGGCAGTGCACGACCGCAACGGCTCGATCAGCTACAAGCTGGAATGGCTGGACAAGGGTCTTTCGATGATCTTCGCCGGGGACACCAAGCCCAACCAGTTCATGCTCGACAACGCGACCAGCGGCAGCACCGGGGTCGATGTCCTGATCCACGAGATGGTCGTGCCGCCGGAGGTTTGGGTGGTCAAGAACGGCGGCAGCGTCGACGATGTCGCGGCAATGAACCTTGCCCGATCAATCCAGGAGAACAGCCACACGCCGGAAAAAGCGTTCGGCTACCTGATGAACGAAATCGCCAAGCGCGGCAAGGCACCGCGGCTTGCCGTTGCCACGCATTTCCAGGCCGAAGACGACACGATCATCAAGGCGATGGAGCGGATTCGCTCTTGGTACGCAGGCCCGGTGACGGTCGCCGCGGACTTCATGGTGCTCAAGGTGACGCGGGACAGCATCGACCAGCGACGGGCTGTCGTTTCGGACTACTCGTGGGATCCGCCGAGCGCGTATCCGTACGCCAGTCAGGGCACCTATCCGCCCAAGTACGCGGACACGAGCAGTTGCAACCCGTATAAGCCCATGGCGCCGTTGGCGCAGTTCGACCCGTCGCTGCTGGACAAGGTCGTCGATCCTTGCCTGTACGACGCGTCGGACTTCGGCTGCACCAACCCCTATCCGTATCCGTGCGGCGTTGGGAAGAAGTCGGCCACCTGAAGGAGACGCGCGCGCAGTGCGAACAAATCGCGCGTTGCTTGTCGGTGGCCGCGGATGCGGCCGTCGACCCGCCCGGCGATTCCGGGCGGGAGTCCTCGGTAGACGCAGGGGTCCCGCCTGCCGGGCGTCAGCCCGAGAACAGTATCGATAGTTCGCGGCGGGTCGGAGCGAAACACACTGCGGTACTCGCGCAGCAGCGCCAGCCCGAAGAAGATCGTCGCCAGCGCAGAGGCGGCCGGCGCGGCAGCCCCCAGAAGCGCCTGGCCAGTTGTCATCGCCGCCGCGCGCTACCCTATCCGCCCCACGATCTGCGCTGTGGCCATCAGCTCATCGAGCAGCGCCATCGACGCACGGCCGGAGACGGCAAAGGGGTCGAGCACCGGTTTTTCCGAATACTTCAACAGCAGCGACGGATTGATCCTTGCCAGGTTGACCTGCCCCATCGTCCAGCCGGCAAAGCGGCGCTCGGGCACTTCTTCGTAGTGCAGCAGCGCGACCTCGGCGTGGCGCGGGTCGCGCACGATGGTGTTGTACAGCGTATTGACCGCGCCGCGGCCGCCTTCGAGCACCTGCATGAACACGTCGCCGCCGTGGCACAGGATGCCGGTGATGCCCAGCGCCGGGTTATGCGCGCGCGACTGCGCGAGGATCGACTCGATGGTCTCGGGGGTCACCGCCGCGGCGGCGCGGCTGGCGTAGAGCAGGCGGACGAGCATGGCGGTCTCGGTGGCGGCGAATCAGGCGTTCTTGCGCGACAGCAGTGCGAGGAACTCGCGCCGCAGATTGGCGTCCTTGAGAAAAGCGCCGCGCATCACGCTGTTGGTCATCTTGGAGTCGGTGTCCTTGACGCCGCGCCACTGCATGCAGAAGTGGTCGGCTTCCATCACCAGCGCCAAGCCGTCGGGCTGCATGCGCTCGGCCAGCAGATCGGCCAGGCGGGCGATCGCTTCTTCCTGAATCTGCGGCCGGCTCATCACCCAGTCGGCCAACCGCGCGTACTTGGACAGGCCGATCAGGGTACAGCGCTCGCTGGGCAGCACGCCGATCCACAGCTTGCCCATGATCGGGCAGAAGTGGTGCGAGCAAGCGCTGCGGATCATGATCGGGCCGACGATCATCAGCTCGTTCAAGCGCTCCACATTCGGGAACTCGGTCACGTCCGGCCGCGGCTGGTAGCGGCCGCGGAAGACCTCGTTCAGGTACATCTTGGCCACGCGACGCGCGGTGTCCTGCGTGTTGTGGTCGCTGTCGATGTCGATCACCAGCGCGGCCAGCACGTCGCGCAGGCGCGCTTCGACCTCGGATTGCAGCGCGCCGACTTCGCCGGGACGCAGATAGTCGGCGATGTTGTCGTTGGCGTGAAAGCGCTCGCCGGCGGCGGTGAGCCGCGCACGGATGCGCGCGGAGAGCGGCTGGCCGAGGTCTTCGGCCGGTGCGGGAGGAGGCGCTTCGGGAGCGTTCATGGCAAACCTGCGGTCATGAAGGCACAGACCGGCATGGTAGCCGCATTTGCCCGCGCGCCGCCCCGCGCGGGCTGCGGGTAAGTCTGTGTTGGCGCGGGCGTGCGGCGGCAGGCATGCTCGCGCGGTCTATTCACCACTTTTGGCTTGGCTCATGAAATCGCTTTTCGTCCTCGCCGTCACCGCGCTCGCCGCCGCGAGCGCAGCGGCGCAAACGCACGCCACGCGCGAGCACCGCGTGCGCATCGCCACCGTCACCACCGGCCTCGAGAACCCCTGGGGCCTCGCCTTCCTGCCGGACGGGCGGATGCTCGTCACCGAGCGCCCCGGCCGGCTGCGCGTGATCGGCGCCGACGGCAAGCTCGACCCCGTGCCGGTGGCCGGCCTGCCGCGCGTGGATGCGCAGGGTCAGGGTGGCCTGCTCGACGTGGCGCTGCACCCGAAGTTTGCCGAGAACCGCTGGGTCTACCTCGCCTACGCGCAGCGCGACGCGCAGGGCCGCAACGGCACGGAGCTTGCGCGCGGCAAACTGGCCGGCGGCCCCGGCGCATGGCGGCTGGAGGACGTGCAGGTGCTCTTCCGCATGGCGCCCAAGTCCGGCTCGGGCCGGCACTTTGGCGCGCGGCTGGTGTGGGACCGCGACGGCATGCTGTTCATGACGCTGGGCGACCGCGGTGACGAGCCGGAACGCGCCCAGCGCCTGGACGACCACGCCGGCAAGATCCTGCGCCTGACCGAAGACGGCAAGCCCGCGCCCGGCAACCCCTTTGCCGCCGACCCCAAAGCACGGCCGGAGATCTACTCGCTCGGCAACCGCAACGTGCAGGGCGCGGCGCTGCACCCCACCACCGGCAAGCTGTGGGCGACCGAGCACGGCCCGCAGGGCGGCGACGAGCTGAACCTGATCGAAGCCGGCGTCAACTACGGCTGGCCGGTCATCACCTACGGCGTCAACTACGTGACCGGCACCAAAATCGGCGAAGGCACCGCCAAGGCCGGCATGGCGCAGCCGGTCAAGCACTGGTCGCCGTCGCCGGCCTTGTCGGGCTTTGCGTTCTACACCGGCGACAAGTTCCCCGGCTGGCGCGGCGATGCGCTGCTGGGCGCGCTGCGCGGGCAGGCGGTGATCCGCGTGCGGCTGGATGGCGACAAGTTCGCCAGCGAAGAAACGATGCTCGCCGGCCAAGTGGGGCGCGTACGCGACGTGCGCGTCGGGCCGGACGGGTACGTCTACCTGCTCACCGACTCGCCCGACGGAGCGCTGCTGCGGCTGGAGCCGGCGCCCAACTGAGCGACCCTGGCTAGACCTTTCTACCTGCTAGCCCATCGCCCACCAGATCGCGGCGTCGATCAGATGGGTGATCACGCGCCACAGCTTGGCCGCATTAGGTTGAAGGGACCACCCAAGACCACCCCTCCTTCTCGACGATTTGCTTCTCGCGGATGAGTCTCCAGCCCTCGCGGAGAGCTTCCGCCCGCGACTCGGCATTGACATTCGCTACCGGCCGCTGAACCGTGCCGCCGCCCCACTTGAAGCGGAGGATCACGCGGGAAGCGCCGCCAGAGGGAGACACCGACAAAGACACGGTCACTACATCACCGGTCTTCGTGCGCATCTTGCGAAGCTCTGCCGCACCTGCCGCCGCGTCTTGCTCTGCAGCAGCCTCGCGGGTCTTTCGAGACATGTGTACGCGCTTGGCAGCAGTATTCATTGCTTCCACCTCATTGAATTCAGGTCTCGCCCTCAGCGGCATCCTCGGGCTCGCCAGCGAAATCGGCTAGCCGCCGCTCTGCCAGCCATGCGAGGCGTTTTGCTTGCGTGAGCAAAGTTCGCCGCAACCCCTTCTGCACCTGACGTTCGCTGATAACCTTTGCTAGTAGCGACAGGGTTTCTGCCCGCCGAGCAATGCGTGTGTCCGAATGCTTTCGCAGATCCAGCACCGCATCGCTCACGATACGACCACGCGTGCCGATTGGACGCTGAAAAGTGCCTTGCGGCACCGGCGGCGGGTCTTTCTCGTTTAAAACCGCATTGAAGTGCGACTGTCCCAGCAGATGTTGGAAGATGTCATATTCAAGCCAGTTTAGATGCGCCTTCGCTTCTGGGTCGGCGGTTGAACGGCCTTCATATTGCGCGAGCGGCCATACCTCGATTTCATAGACCTCGAACGGATCGAGCACCTTCATCGCGACAGCATCTGTGCGCTGGTTAGTCAGATGCCGCCGAATCCGTGTCCGAAGCCGTTCGTTCGTCTGGCCTACATAAATCGGTTCGCCGTCGTAGTCGAAGAAGGCATAAACGCCAAACTTGTAGTTTCCGACGGCGACCTGATTTCCACTGAGCGGGTCAGCGACCTGCGTTTCCAGGAACTCTGTGAGCTTCTTTCGCAGCTCCTTTGTTTCAAAAGGAGGCTCCGTCATGCCGCTACCGCGTTCTGACGTTCGAGCGCCGCGGCGATTGGCGTTACGACGTGACCAGCCAAATGCGCGACGGCTGGCACTACCAGCCCATCCCCTGCAAGCTGATAAGCCTCGTTGTAGTTCGATGGCAGGTCGTAATCGTCCGGCAATCCCATGAGGCGGGCGGCCTCGCGCGGAGATATAAGCCGAGACCTGACCCGCTGTCCTTCGACGACCAATATGCGTTGCCGGCTTGACCCACCGCTGGGCGTTCTCAAGCATCCAGCGACGTCGTCGAAGCGAACTTCGGCTCGCTGCGCCCCCTGCCGTGTGCGCCTATAGAGCGCCCCGACGCGCAAGCGGCCATCAGCCTGCGCCGAGCGTACCTTCTCTCGGTTGAGAGGCGACATCATCGCTAGCAGCTTCTGAGTTTCTCTTGGGCAATCCCACGTGACGCCTATCGGGTCATACTCGATTAGGTCAGCAAAGACCGTCGTTCTAATCGGAGGCGCTGGCATATCCCACCAAACCCAATTCTCTTGCGCCTTCTTCGGCAGCGCGAACTTCGCCTCGATGAGGTTGCGTGGGTGCCATAGAACACTCGGGTCTGTGCGCGATACCCCGTCGGGAAGTTGGACACCCTGTGCGACTGCGACGATGAAAAGGCGGGGCCTCGACTGCGGGACAAAATGCACTGCATCGACCACGACCGCCCCGAACCGATACCCTTCTGCTACGAGCGCGCGCGCGATGGCGGCAAAGTCTCTCCCGCTGTTCGAGGTAATTGCGCCACAGACGTTCTCAAGAGCAATCAGAGGAGGCATTCGTCGCGCTCGCCCTAGCCCGCGTATCAGATTCCAGAACGGCCAGAACGTCCCGCTGCGCTCACCCGCTAGGCCCTCGCCTTTCCCGGCGAGCGACAGGTCCTGGCAGGGGAACGATGCCCAAGCGAGATCTGCGACGCCCGGCAGTTCGTGGGGGGTCAATGCCGCCACATCGCAGACCCGCAAATGAGCGCCCCCGAACCGCATACGGTAGGACGCGGCCTTCTTTTCGTCGATGTCGTTCGCCAACAGGCACGTCCAGCCCTCGCCGAGGCCGAGCCGTGCCATACCGCCGCCAGCGAAGAACTCATAGAAGCTACTCATCGAGGAATCCCCCCAAACGCTCTGCCAGCCGCCCCATGTTGGACAGCTCGCACTCCCAGACTGTCAGAACTCCCCACCCGGCACGCCGCAGCGCGCGCACCACCTCGCGGTCGCGTGAGACGTTCCGTTTGATCTTTCCGACCCAGTAATCCCGATTGCTCGACGGCATCCGCGCGCGCCCGCAGCCACGATGCTGGTGCCAGAAGCACCCGTGCACGAAGACCACCTTTCGGCGACCGGCGAAGACCAAGTCCGGCCGCCCAGGCAGTGTTGCGCTGTGCAACCGATAGCGATGGCCCATGCTGTGCACTAACCGCCGCACGACCATCTCGGGGCCGGTGTCCTTCGACCTGACTCTGCGCATGACTTCGGAGCGCTGCTTCGGCCCGATGGTGTCCACTCATC
>JAJTHJ010000305.1 GCA_021298875.1 Burkholderiales bacterium
GCTGTTCGGGTCGCTGAAGGTGGAGCGGTTGCACGGGCAACGCTTCGCCACACGGCGGCAGGCGCAGGGCGAGGCGATCGACTGGCTGCTCTGGTACAACCGCAGCCGGCTGCACTCGACGCTGGGCTATGTCAGCCCGCTGCGGTTCGAGGAAATCTGGCAAGCCGATCAGGCTCGGCAGGCCAGCGCATGAGGGCGGCTATGGGATACGGATTCTCGGGGCAAGGTCAGTGACGGCCGGCAACGACGGCGCCAGCAACAAGACGGCGAGCCTGCCCGCAGGCGTGGCGGTCACCGACCCCTCGTTGTGCGGCACGGGTACTCTGAAGGCGCACGTCGATCTCAATGCGCCGATGCCCAACACCTATCCGTTTAACAGTTACGACGACACGCTGACGCTGGTGCTGAGCCCGGTTTGATCGGCACTCCGCGTCTGTTGCGAGCCGGCTCGCCGCCGGCTCGTAGCGGCCGAGCCGGAGGAACAACGCCGCGCGGCGTTGCGCTTTTTCGAGGGACCGAAGCAAACTCGGCGGGCGCTCGCTGATCCGTGTCAATGAAGGGAGTACGACCGCTTTTGCGGACGCAGAATTCCCCGTATCGTCTCGTATGCGCGGCGCTACGCATCAAAAACGTCGCCGCCAGACTCAACCGGACCCCAGCCTTGTCGATTTAGATTCAACACGTAACGCGGCATCGCCTCCCGTTGGCCCTGTTCTCCTCCGTGCTTCTAGCGGCGGCGTTCCTCCCCGCCGCGCAGGCGGCGACCCAGGGGCAACTCGGCACCACATCGACGGGATCGTTTTCGCCGACCTTTACCGCCGCGCCGGCCGTGCGCTACGTGCAGATCACCAATCTTGCTGACGCGACGATCAACAAGGCCTCGGGCAGCCCCGAGGCCCGCCCGGGCAAGATCGGGGTCACCGACGCGTTCTGCGTCGTCGACACCGCGGGATCGGGCGTGACCCTGACCGTCACCTCGGCGCAGGGCTGGGTCCTGCGCGAGCCCGGTGGCCAGACGCTGCCCTACGGCTTTCTCGTCACCAATCCCTCGCTGTCGGTGAGTTTCGATCCGCCGACCAGCGGCGCCAGTTACGTCCTGGTCATCCCCGCCGCCAACGTGGTGACCGCCGCGCAGAATTGCGGCGGCGGCACGCTGAAGAAGCACTTCTGGGTCGACAGTCTGCCTGCGACCGGCCTCACCTATACGGATACGGTCACACTGACCGTGTCGCCGAATTAGGCCGACGATGCGCGCAACCCTCGTCGTCGTCCTGCTGCTCGGGATGGTCGACGTCGGCGAGGCGGGCTTCTCCGGCGCGCAGCCCAATGCCGGCGCCATGGCCGTGCTGCTCGGCTTCGAGGCGCTGGTGGCCATCAATCGCGAGCGGACGCCGCGCGAGATGCCGGCCACCAGCCTGGCCGTGTCGCGCACCGACGGCACGCTGCGCATCACCAACCGTTCGGCGCGGCACATTTATCTGCTGGAAGGCTTCGGCTGCCCCAATTCGCGCACCTTCACGACGGAGTGCGAGAAGATCGCCGAAGTTTCCCCGCCAGTCGATGCTGCCGGACGGGTCGGTGACGATCAAGGCTGCGGTCGGCAGTCCGTTTCTCGCGCTCGCCTTCCAGCCCGATCTGAACGCGACGTCGCAGCGGCAACTCGTGTTCATCGACAATCCAACGTCTACCGCTGCGCGTTGACGCCGCGGCCCGCGATGTCGGTACAACGATGCGCTGGAGGTGACCTTACGCGCTCGGGCTGACGGCGGCGACCGGTGCCACGGCCCACGCTCAGGCGCCTGCGCCGGCGGCAAAGAGCGCCCCACCGGGTTTTGCCAGCTCGGCCGTGTTGCTCACCGACCGCACGTTGTACTGGCAGGGCCGGCCGTGTGCGGCAGTCGTCTTCATCCCCAAGGGCGCCGACGGCATCTACGTCCTCGCCCCGGCGTCGGTGCAGGCGTTTCGCCGCTTTCTTCATTGGCATCGGCTTCGAGCAAAACGCAGCGGCGAGCTGCGCCGAGCGGCCGCAGTTCCGACCCAACGAGACCGAGTGCCTGGCCATTGCCTCCGCCCCGCTGACCTGCGCCGAGGTGAGTTTGCATCCCAAGGACGGCGATCTGCTCGAACTCGCCACCTCGTCGGCCAAGGCACGCGAGGCACCCGACCCGCTGTCCGATCAGTACACGTTGCTCGGCGCCACCTTTCTTGCCTTGAGCGACAACCGGGTAGCCGGCACAGACACGACAGAAGCGACGCAAACCGCCTGCGGCTCGATTCTGCTGCGCGGCATCGGCTCCAAGGCCGACCGGCGTGTCGAATACGACATAGGCGCGCAGTACTCGCGCTTGCAGGGCTCGCCGCCGCAGACGATTCTGCCCAGCACCGTGCAGACCAAGGAACTGACCTTGCAACTGAACCTGTTCGCGGGCAGCGTGCCGGTGGACGACGACGGTGCGCACGCCTATGCGGGTTTGTTTCGCGCCGCCTCGCCGACCGATCTGCTGGCCGGTAACGCGATGTGCTTTTTCTCCCGCCCGTCGGTGGTCGGACTCGCTTACAAGTCGGCCGGCGAAGCGTTCGGCTCCGCCGCCCGGCGGCGGCGCGTCCGCATCCAGTTGACCAGTCCCAGCCTGGTGCGCATCCTGTGGAACGGCGTGCAAATGCACGAGGCCAACCTGCCTCCGGCGATCAGTTCGTGCCGTTTACCGGATCCACCGACGGTTTCGCCGACGTGATCATCCGCGACGCCTCCGGCCGCGAGACCACCGTGCGCGCCGAGGCCTTGCCCGATACCGACTCGTCCTTGGCCGCGCTTGCCGCGCAGCGCTTCGGCCCCCACTACTACTACGTCGACGGCGGGCGCGTACTGCGTACCGGGAACACCATCGCTTCCGGCATCGGCTTCACCGACGACGACCAGTTGACCGCGGCCTACACCTACAGCGGGAGCGGGCGGTTCGTTATCCAGGCGGCGGTACAGACGGTGGCTTCGTTGTCCCGTCTGGGCGTCGCCGTCGGGGATGCCACCGGCCAGTACCGCGTCGCGGTCAACCTCGGCTCCGACAGCGAGCGCGGGCTGTTCGCCAGCGCCAGCCCGCGCTGGGACAACCGCTTGCGCCTGGGCCTGACCGGCACCTGGCACCAGCCGCCCGAGCGCGACACGCGCGCCGCGCTTGGCACCTGCCTGCGGCCCGGCTACTCGGCCTGCTACTCGCTGGCCCGGTATCAATCGGTGAACGTCAACCTGGGCTACGGCAACTTCCCCATCAGCTTCGGTTACCTCAATTCGCTCAGTGGTCGCTCGCGCAGCCAGTTGGCCCTGGCGCAGGGCTCCTTCGCGGTGCCGGCCCTGGGTCGCGGCGCCAGCCTGTTGGCCCTGGGCAGCTACTCGCCCGAAAGTGGCAGCTACTCGGTTGCCCTCACGCTCGTGGTGCCGTTGGAGTTTGCGACCAACTCCTCGGCCACCTCGACCGGCAGTTACGATTCGAGCGGCCAGCGGGCGCTGTCGGCCGGCCTGTCGACCGGCTTTGCCGAAGATCAGTACGACTACATGCGCTCCTTCTCGCTCAGCGGTACGCACTCCAGCGGCGGCACCTCGGGCCAGCGCACCTCGCTGTCGTCCAACCTGCAAATGCAGTTAGGCCCGCTGAACAGCAACTTCGCGCTGGCCGGCGATGCCAACGGCACCGTCTCCGGTTTCGCCTCGACCAATACGATGTACGCGCTGACCAGCAACGGCCTCGCCTTCAACCGCACCACGACCGACCTGTCGCTGATCGACCCGTTCTCCCCTGCCGGGCAGGCGGGTGTGGCCATCTACAACCGCTCGCGCGAACCGCAGAACGTCATTGCCGGCGGCCGCAACGCGACCGTGCCGCCGTACTCGAATCTGCTGCTGCCGCTGCCGCAGGGCTTGCTGGGCGAGACCGTCGTCGCCCCCGGCCCGGTGCTGAACGAAGACGATCTCGGCCGTCCGGTCTACTTGTTCAAGGGTAACGTGCATCGCGTGGTGGTCGCGCAAGGGTTGTGGGTGACGGCCCGCTTCGTCACCCGCCCGACCGCCGACAGCGAGGACGGGCGCCTGCGCCCCGAGTTCACCTACCTCAAGGAGGGCGAGAAGATCGAGCGCATCTACCCCGATGCATCCGGCCGGGTCCTGCTGTTCGAGACACTGTTCGGCGAGCCGCGGATCGAGCGCTTCGTCATTGCCGGTGGGAGTGGGCAGGTCTACTCCTGCGTCGCGCCGAAACCACCCGAGCCGGAAGGGGACGACTACAACTACCCCGAGGTCGTGTACCGCTGCGCCCCGGTGGCCCGTGCCACGACCGCACAGCGCAGCAACTGACGCTGCGACGGGGACGGCACGTCGTGTTGACGTAGCATCCGCCCATCCCCAGGCCAGGAGCCCCCCGATGACTCAGGCTGCGCTGCCGGCGCTCATCACGCTGCTGACCCTGCTGCTGCTCTTCGGCTGTGCCGTGCACGTCGGCCGCATGCGCGGCAAGCACCGCATCATGCCGCCCGCCACGCACGGTCATCCCGAGTTCGAGCGCGTCTACCGGGTGCAGGTCAACACCACCGAGAGCGCCGCGATGTTCCTGCCGGCGCTCTGGCTCGCGGCGACGTACTGGAGTGCGCACTGGGCAGCCGCACTCGGCGCGCTGTGGCTGATCGGCCGCCTGTGGCACTGGGCCGGCTACACCCGCGCCGCGGAAAAGCGTGGCAGCGGCTTTGGCCTGTCGGTGCTGGCACTGTTGGCGCTTTTGCTGGGCGCCGCCTGGGGCATCGTCCGCACGTTGGCCGCGTGAACGCCCCGACCGAGCGGCCCCGCGCGCGGCAACTGCGCCCGCTGCGGGCGCTGCTGCCCTACCTCGCGCCCTACCGCAGGCAGATCGCGCTCGCGCTGCTGTTCCTCGTACTTTCGGCGACGGCGACGCTGGCGCTGCCGGCGGCGATCCGCCAACTGATCGACCACGGCTTCGCGGCGGAGGTCGCCGACCCCGCCGCGCGGATGGCCGCGGTGCGGGCGCAGTTCGGCGGCATCGCCGCGGTCGCGCTGGCACTGGCGCTCTTTACCGGGGCGCGCTTCTACATGGTGACCTGGCTCGGCGAGCGCGTGACCACCGACCTGCGGCGCGACGTCTACGGCCACGTGCTGGTGCAAAGCCCGGCGTTCTTCGAGACGCTCAAAACCGGCGAGGCGCTGTCGCGACTGACCACCGACACCACCGTGATCCAGAACGCCGTCGGCTCCAGTGTGTCGATGGGCCTGCGCAACGGGGTGCTGTTCGTCGGGGCCCTGGCGATGCTCGTCTACACCAACCCGCGGCTGATGCTGCTGGTGATCGCCGTGCTGGCGCTGGTGGTGCTGCCGGCGGTGTTCTTCGGCCGTCGCGTGCAGCGGCTGTCGCGCGCGAGCCAGGACCGGATCGCGGACTCCAGCGCGCTCGCCGGCGAGATCCTCAATGCGATCCCGGTGGTGCAGAGCTTCACCGCCGAGCGCGCGGAAACCGAGCGCTTTGCCGCGGTGGCCGAGCGCGCCTTCAGCACCTCGCTGCGGCGCACCGGCGCGCGCGCGGCGTTGATCGCGTTCGTGATGATCGGCGTGTTCGCGGCGCTGATCTTCGGCGTCTACTTCGGCGTACAGGCCGTCGTCGAGGGCCGGCTGACCGAGGGCGAACTGGCGCAGTCCGCGCTATACGTGATGTTCGCCGGCGGCGCGGTCGCGGTGCTGGCCGAAGTCTGGGGCGACTTGCTGCGCGCCTCCGGCGCGACCGAGCGGCTGATGGAGTTGCTGGACGCACGCTCCGATATCGCCGACCCGCCGTCGCCGCGCGCCCTGCCGGCACCGCGCGGCGGCGTGGCCTTGCAGTTCGACGCGGTGCGCTTTGCCTACCCGTCGCGCCCGCAGCGCGCCGTGCTCGACGACTTCTCACTCGATATCCGCGCCGGCGAGACGGTCGCGCTGGTCGGCCCCTCGGGCGCCGGCAAATCGACGATCTTCCAGTTGCTGCTGCGCTTCTACGACGTGGGCGGCGGCGCAATCCGCCTCGACGGCGTGCCGCTGCCCGAGTTGCGGCTGGCCGACCTGCGCAGCCGCATCGCGCTGGTGCCGCAGGACGCGACGATCTTCTCGGCCGACGCGATGGAGAACATCCGCTACGGCCGACCGGACGCCAGCGACGAGGAGGTGATTGCAGCCGCCCGCGCCGCCTTTGCCGACGAGTTCATCGCCGCGCTGCCCGAGGGCTACAAAACCTTCCTCGGCGAGCGCGGCGTGCGGCTGTCCGGCGGCCAGCGGCAGCGGATCGCCATCGCCCGCGCGATGCTGAAGAACGCGCCGCTGCTGCTGCTCGACGAGGCGACCTCGGCGCTCGATGCCGAGAGCGAGCGCATCGTGCAGCGCGCGCTCGAAGCGGCGATGCGCGACCGCACCACGCTCGTAATCGCACACCGGCTGGCGACCGTACAGCGGGTGGACCGGATCGTCGTGCTCGACCATGGCCGCATCGTCGAGAGCGGCCGGCACGACGAACTGGTCGCGCGCGGCGGCCTGTACGCGCGGCTGGCGGCGCTGCAGTTCGACCTGTGACGCAGATACAATGCGCACAGTTATTGCGCAGCCAACATGCAGCCC